>JAQGIN010000442.1 GCA_028291125.1 Caulobacter sp. | reverse complement strand
GGCTGGTCAGGCTCACAGGACCGGCCACCGCTCGGCCGTCCGCTCGACGACGCGAGCCAGGAAGGCGACCAGTTCCGAGCCCATGTCCTCGCTGAAGCCGTCGGGGTCGGACGAGCCGAAGGCCAGCAGACCCTGCCGCGACGGCTCCCACAACGCCATGCGCACCAGGGCCATGCTGCGGACGGCGTCGAGCCTGTCGCCGAACAGGCCCAGGGCCGGGGCGTGGAAGCCCATCCGGGCCACGCCGTGTTCGCCCAGGATCATGTCGATCTGGCCCTCGACCAGGGCGTGCCAGCCGGCCGGCACCCGGCCCGGACCCTCCAGCACCATGACGCCGGCGACCAGGTTGAAGCGCAGGGCGGCCATCTCGTCGACACGGCGGGCCAGGTCGGAATGGTTGCGCGAGTCGAGCACGTCGATCACCGCCGCGTGGGTCTGGGCCTGGGCCGAGAAGTTGGCGCGGGCGGTGGCCTCCAGCGCGCGGCGCACCTTGGCCTCGCGCTTGTGGGCCTCGGCGGCCCGCGCCAGGGCGGCCGGGCCGAAGTCGACGACATTGGCCATGTCGACGCGCAGGCCCAGTTCGCCGAGCAGGTCGGGATCGTCGCGCAGGAAGTCGGGCTCGACGCGCAGGAAGGCGCGGACGAGGTCGGGATCGAGGTCGGGGCGGGTCATCGCTGCGGTCGCGTCGGTCATGCCCATTTACTCCAGCTCGATACTCAAGCGGACGATGAAGCCCCAGCACGGTTAACAGCGCCTTGATGATGTTTCACATTCGGCGCCGGGCGCCTCGACGACGGCGCCGTTCCGCGCCATGACACGGGCTCCCATGCCGCGCATCGCCTCCGTCCTTTTGCCCATGCCCCTGCCCGAGGCGTTCGATTACGCCGAGCCGGAAGGGCTGGGGCTCGCCGTCGGCGATCACGTGGCCGTGCCGCTGGGGCCGCGCGTCATCCGCGGCGTGGTCACCGCCCTGCGCGAGGGGGCCGGCGGCAACCGGCCGCTGAAGCCGGTGCTGCATCGCCTCGACGATCCGCCGCTGCCGGCGGGGGTGCTGAGCTTCATCGATTGGGCGGCCCGCTACGCCGTCGACGCCCCCGGCTGGCCGCTGGCCATGGCCCTGCGCGGCCTGCGCCACCCGCCGCCCAAGCCCGACAAGGTGCTGGTCGCCACCGGTCTGCAGCCGGCCCGCGCCACCCCGGCCCGGAGCAAGGTGCTGGCCGCCGCGCAGGCCGGCCCGCTGTCGGCCTCGGCCCTGGCGACCGCGGCCGGCGTCTCGGCCGGGGTGGTCAAGGGCCTGGTCGACGAGGGCGTGCTGGCCGTGCGCCTGGTCCTGGCCGAAACCGGTTTCCCCGCGCCGGATCCGAGCCTGCCCGCGCAGACGCTCAATCCCAACCAATCGGCGGCGACCGAGGTGTTGACCGAACTTTTGGCGGCCGGCGGCTTCCAGGCGGCTCTGCTCGACGGCGTCACCGGCTCGGGCAAGACCGAGGTTTATCTCGAGGCCGCCGCCGCCGCCCTGGCCGCCGATCCGGACGCCCAGGTGTTGATCCTGCTGCCCGAGATCGCCCTGACCCAGGCGGTGATCGCCCGCTTCGAGGCGCGGTTCGGCGCCGCCCCGGCCGAATGGCATTCCGGCGTCTCGCCGCCCAAGCGCCGCCGGGTGTGGGAGGCCGCCGCGGCCGGGACCGCCCGCATCGTCGTCGGGGCCCGCTCGGCCCTGTTCCTGCCGTTCGCCAAGCTGGCCCTGATCGTCGTCGACGAGGAGCACGACGGCTCGTTCAAGCAGGAGGAGGGCTTCATCTACCAGGCCCGCGACCTGGCGGTGGCCCGGGCCAAGATCGAGGGCGCGCTGGTGGTGCTGGCCTCGGCCACCCCGTCGCTGGAGACCCTGTGGAACGCCCAGGCCGGGCGCTATCGCTGGCTGCGGCTGGGAACCCGCCATGGCGCCGCCCAGCTGCCCGACATCGGCCTGATCGATCTGCGCGAGACCCCGCCCGAACCCGGCCGCTGGCTATCGCGGCCGCTGGTCGAGGCGGTGGCCCAGACCCTGGCCCGCGGCGAGCAGAGTCTGCTGTTCCTCAACCGTCGGGGCTATGCGCCGCTGGTGCTGTGCAAAGCCTGCGGCGAGAAGATGAAGTCGCCGGACACCGATAGCTGGCTGGTCGAGCACCGCTACACCGGCCGGCTGGTCTGCCACCTGACCGGTTTCTCGATGAAGAAGCCCGAGGCCTGTCCCTATTGCGGGGCCAAGGACAGCCTGGTGTCGATCGGGCCGGGGGTGGAGCGGGTGGAGGAGGAGGCTAGGCACCTGTTCCCCGACGCCCGGGTGGCGGTGTTCTCGTCCGACACCGTGTTCGATCCAGGCGGGGCGCGGGCTCTGGTCGAGTCGATGGCGGCCGGCGAGATCGACATCTTGGTGGCCACCCAGGCCGCCGCCAAGGGCCACAACTTCCCCAACCTGACCCTGGTCGGGGTGGTCGACGCCGACCTGTCCTTGCGCGGCGGCGACCTGCGGGCCGGCGAGCGGACCTTCCAGCTGCTGGCCCAGGCCACCGGCCGGGCCGGCCGCCACGACAAGCCGGGCCGGGCCCTGCTGCA
>JAQGIN010000439.1 GCA_028291125.1 Caulobacter sp. | reverse complement strand
CGCCCGCGCCCGCCGCGACGCCGGTCGCCGACGCCGGCCTGACCCTGGCCCCGCCGAAGCCGAAGGCCAAGGCGGCGGTGGTCGCCACGGACGCGCTCGAGTTCAAGCCCTGCGCCGGCCGGCTGCTGTCGGAGAAGCGCGGCGGCAAGACCGTGCTGGTCTGCAAGGCCGACTAGGACCTGATCTTCAGATTTGAATCGCTCGATTTTCCCGTCTCCCCGGCGAACGCCGGGGCCCAGATGAAACCCACGAGACGCTCCGGCTGAATCTGGGTCCCGGCGTTCGCCGGGAAGACGGAGGTGGGTTGGCTTGACCCAATGCGAAGCGGCCTCAAAGGACGCACGGCCTCACCGCTCCGGCAGCAAGCCCGTCCGCGCCAGCGCCTTGAACCAGGCGTAGGACGCCTTGGGCGTCCGCGTCCCGGTGGCGCGGTCCTGGGCGACCAGGCCGAACCGCGAGGTGTAGCCGAGGTCCCACTCCCAGTTGTCGACCAGGGTCCAGGCGAAATAGCCGCCGATCGGCGAGCCGGCCTCCATCGCCGCCTTCACCGCCTGCAGGTGGCGGCGCAGATACTGGATGCGGAAGGCGTCGTCGAGGATGGCGGGGCCCGGGCCGAATGGGTCGGAGGCGCCGTTCTCGGTGATCAGCAGCGGCGGATTGCCGTAGTCGCGGCGCAGGCGGGTCAGCACCTCGGCCAGACCCGACGGGTCGATCTGGCGGCCGAAGGCGTCGCGTTCCGCGCCGCGCGGCGGCTCGCCCTGGGCGATGCGGCTGGGGGCCTTCAGATCCAGCCGCACATAGGCCGGGGCGTAGTAATTGACCCCCAGGAAATCGATTGGCTGGCGGGTGATCGCCAGATCGCCGTCGCGCACATGGCCTTTGAGGGCGTCGGCCATGGCGTCGGGATAGGTCCCGCGCAGCAGCGGGTCGAGCCAGGCGCGGTTCCAGATCTGGTCCAGGCCGTCGGAGGCCAGGCGGTTCCACACCGCCAGCGGCCCGCCGTCCGGCCGGCAGGGCTGCAGGGCCATGGTCGTGCCGATCGACAGGTCGCCGCGCGCCGCCCGCAGCGCCTGGATCGCCAGGCCCTGGCCGAGATTGAGGTGGTGGGTCACCGGCCCCAGCAGGTCGGCGTCCTTCAGCCCCGGCGCGTGCTCGCCCAGCACATGGCCGAACACCGTGTGCACGGCGGCCTCGTTGAGGATGATGATCCGCTTCAGCCGGTCGCCCAGGCGCTCGCCGATCACCGCGGCGTAGTCGGCCAGTCGCGAAGCGGTGTCGCGCACGGCCCAGCCGCCCTTGTCCTGCAGGCCCTGCGGCAGGTCCCAGTGGAACAGGGTGGCGTAGGGCGCGATCCCCTTGACCAGCAGGGCGTCGACCAGGCGGGCATAGTGGTCGAGGCCGGCTTGGTTGATCGCGCCGCCCCCGCTCGGCAGCACCCGCGACCAGGCGATCGAGAACCGGAAGGCGTCGAGGCCGGCCCCGGCGATCAGGTCGACGTCCTCGGCGTAGCGGCGGTAGCTGTCGGTGGCGGTCCCCGCGTCGGAGCCGTCCTTGATCCGCCCGGGCTGGCGCTCGAACACGTCCCAGACGCTGGGGCCGCGCCCATCGGCGGCCAGGGAGCCCTCGGTCTGGAAGGCGGCGGTGGCGACGCCCCACTGGAAGTCTTGCGGGAACTGGCGCGACCTTGGCGTCAGGTCGACCGACGGCGCGCCTTGGCAGCCGGCCAAGCCGAACGCCGCCGCGCCCAGCACCCCACCGCCCAGAGCCCTGCGGCTCATGCCGTGATCGCCCATGGTCGTCTCCCGCCCTGATCGGGGATCAGCGTCCCCGTTGGGGGCGAGCATGCCGTGAAAGACCCGCGGTTGGCCAGGGCTCCCCTCGGCCCGGCGCCATGCTAGAATAGGCCCATGAACGCGCCCGTTCGCCCACCGCCCGACCTCTCCCGCCGGCTGTTCACCACGCAGGATGTGTTCCGCATGGTCGAGGCCGGGATCATGGACGAGGACGAGAACGTCGAGCTGATCCACGGGGAACTGGTGGTCATGGCGGCCAAGAAGAACGATCACGAGATCGCCAAGAGCGCGCTGATCCGCTGGCTGGCCCGGAACGCCAGCGACGACTTGGTGCTCGGCGTCGAAACCACCCTCTACCTGGCCGAGATGCTGTTCGTCGAACCCGACCTGATGCTCTACCCGGGCCGCCTCAAGCCACAGGAGATCACCGGCCGCGACATCACCCTGCTGATCGAGGTCAGCGACGACTCCCTGTCGCGGGACCTCGGCTTGAAGGCCGGGATCTACGCCCAGTATGGCGTGGTCGACTATTGGGTGGTGGACGCCGAGCGGCGACGGATCGTCGTCCATCGCCGCCCCGCCGACGAGGGCTATCGGTCGGTGGAGGTGTTCGAGGCGGACGCCGAGGTGACCGCCTTGCGGGCGCCGGCGCTGCGGATGCGGCTGCGGGACCTGGTCGGGGATGAGGACGCCCCGGCCTGACCGCCTCGCCTCTCGACGGACCGCGGCGCGTCGACTAACCGTGGGCGCAACGGTCGCGGGGAAATGCAAAATCATGATGTCTGTCTTGATGGCTCTGGCCTTGGCCACCGCCACGCCCTCGCGAACGGCGGAAATCGCCGACCCCGACACCCGCGCCTGGTGGAGCCTGACCGAGACCCTGTCGGACGACGCCATGGAAGGCCGCGACACCGGCTCGCCTGGCTATGATCGCGCCGCCCGCGTGGTCGCCGACCGCTTCGCCAAGGCCGGCCTGCGCCCGGCCGGCGACAATGGGACCTGGTTCCAGACCCTGACCCTGGACGAGATCGCCGTCGCCAAGCCGGGCACGACCATCCAGGTCGGCGGCGCGCCGCTGGCCTTCCTGCACGAGATCACCGTGCGGCCGTCGCCCGGCATGCCGACCACGCTCGACGCGCCCTTGGCCTTCCGCGGCTATTGCGCGGCCGAGGCCCTGGGCGACGTCAAGGGCAAGGTGGTGCTGTGCTACGGCTGGCGTCGCGCCGGCCTGACCACGGCCGCTCAACGGACCGAGGCCGTGCGGCGGGCCGGCGCGGTCGGCATGATCACCATCGCCGATCCGGGCTTCACCGTCGAACCGATGCGCTGGCCGGTGGCCTATGCGCGGAGCGTCACGCCCGTGGGCGCGGCCGCGCCCGCCGACGACGCCTTGCTGGTCGCCACCCTGAACCCGACCGCCCTCGAGCGGGTGATCGCCGGGAGCGGCCAGAACGCCGCGACCGTGCTGGCCACCGGCAGCGCCGGCCAGGCCCTGCCCAGCTTCGACGTTCCGAACCACCTGAAGGCGAGCCTGGCCGTCCAACGCCGGAGCCTGACCTCGGCCAACGTGCTGGGCGTGCTGCCGGGCACGGACCCGGCCCTGGCCGGCGAACACATCGTGATCTCCGCCCACCTCGACAGCTACGGCTTCGGCGAGCCGGTCAATGGCGACGGCCTCTATAACGGCGCGCTCGACGACGCCGCCTATGTCGCCCTGCTGGTCAATCTGGCCGATCGCCGCCACGGCCAGGGCTTCCGCCGGCCGGTGATCTTCGCGGCCTTCACCGGCGAGGAGAAGGGCCTGCTGGGGGCCCGGCACTTCGCCGCCCACCCCACCGTGCCGAAGGCGCAACTGGCCGCCAATATCAATCTCGACCAGCTGCGGCCGCTGTTCCCGCTGGAGCTGATGACCGTCCATGCCCTCGGCGACACCAGCCTGGGCGACACGGTGCGCGCCGTGGCCGACGGCCTGGGGATCGCGGTGCAGGCCGACCCCGAGCCCGAGCGCAACCTGCTGCGCCGCGCCGACCACTGGCCGTTCCTGGAGATCGGCGTGCCGGCCACCGGCTTCGTGTTCGGCTACCGCCCGGGCACGGACGCCGAGCATCGCTACCGCGCCTGGTACGAGACCCGCTACCACAAGCCGCAGGACGACCTCTCCCAGCCGATGGACTGGACCGCCGCCGCCAAGTTCAACACGTTCTTCTACCGCCTGGTCGAGACGGTCGCCGACGACGCGATCAAGCCGTCGTGGAAGGCGGGCAGCCCGCTGACGCCGAAGCAGCCCTAGGCGCGCGGCGCCGGCGCGCCGCGAAGCAGGCCTTCGGTGCTGAGGTCTTCGTCGATATCGGGCCAGTGGATCCCATAGCCGCCGCCGGCGATTTCCCACCGGGCGCGTTGCGGCGGCGTGGCGGCCAGCAGACGGGGATACCAGGCGAGCGGCGCGGCGATGGTGCGGCCGTCCACCAGATCGACGATCAGTCGCTCGGCGTCGAAGCGCACATCGGCCACGCGTTCGTCAGCGGCGGTCGCCAAAATACCCATGCCAAGCCTCCGACAGCGCGATTTCATGCTCTCGCACGAGATCAAGGATAACATTGAGCTCATGGGCGCGGAAGCCAAGGTTACGCGCCACCGCGACCGGCCGAAGCCAAGCCTTCATCGACGCCGCGCCCTTGTCGACATGGATGTGCGGCGGCTCATTGGGCTCATGACTGTAGAAATAGAACCTGTAGCCAGCGATGCGCAGGACCGTGGGCACGGCGAAGCTCCTTCGGTCGCTCATGCGAACCGCCGCCATAGCCGTATAAACCCATTCCACCCGTAATGGTAGAGTTGCCTTAAGCCGCCGCCTCCCGCGCCCGCTGGGCCGGGTCGTAGTTGAGGATCGGCGACAGCCACTTCTCGGCCTTGGCCATGTCCCAGCCCTTGCGGCGGGCATAGTCCTCGACTTGGTCGGGATCGATTTTGCCGACCCCGAAATAGTGGCTCTGCGGATGGCTGAAATAGAGGCCCGACACCGCCGCGCCGGGGCTCATGGCGAAGCTCTCGGTCAGCCAGATGCCCGTCCGCTCGGTGGCGTCGAGGATCCTGAACAGCTGATCCTTCTCGGTGTGGTCGGGCTGGGCCGGATAGCCGGCGGCGGGTCGGATGCCCTGGTACTTTTCGGCCAGCAGCTGCTCGGCGTCGAAGGTCTCGCCCTCGGCGTAGCCCCAGTGCTCGATGCGGGCCTGGTAGTGCAGCCACTCGGCGAAGGCCTCGGCCAGGCGGTCGGCCAGGGCCGAGGCCATGATGGCGCTGTAGTCGTCGCCGGCGTCCTTGAAGCGTTTGACCACCTCGTCCTCGCCGTGGCCGGCGGTGACCGCGAAGCCGCCGACATAGTCATGGGCGACGCCGATCGGGGCGACGAAGTCGGACAGGGCGACATTGGTCCGCCCCTCGCCCTTGGCCATCTGCTGGCGCAGGGTGTGCAGGCGGGTGATCTCGGTGACGCGGGTGTCGTCGGCATAGAGCACGATGTCGTCGCCGTCGGTGTTGGCTGGCCAGAAGCCGACCACGCCCTTGGCCCCGAACCAGTTCTCGGCCACCACCGTGTCGAGCATGGCGACAGCGTCGCGATAGAGGTCGGTGGCGGCGGTCCCGACCACGTCGTCCTCGAGGATCTGCGGGAAGCGGCCGACCAGCTCCCAGCTAGCGAAGAACGGC
>JAQGIN010000423.1 GCA_028291125.1 Caulobacter sp. | reverse complement strand
CCGCCAGCGGCGGCGACGACTGGCCGACGCGGCGGCGGCTCGCCCGCCGACCGCGCCACCAGCACCCGCGAATTCCTCGGTCTGGGCCCGGCGCCCGATCCGGCCGCCGCCGCGCGCGGCGCGGTGACCTTCCAGGCCAATTGCAGCTTCTGCCACGGCGCCAACGCCCGCGGCGCCGAGGGGCCCAACCTGATCCTGTCCAAGGTGGTGCTCAGCGACGAAAAGGGCTCCGTCCTGGTGCCGTTCCTGAAGAAGGGCCTGCCCGACAAGGGCATGCCGGCCTTCACCGGCTTCACCGACGACCAGCTGCGCGACGTCGCCGAATTCGTCCACCAGAAGGTCGAGGACGTCGCCAACCGCGGCACCTACAAGGTGCTCAACATCCTGGTCGGCGACGTGGCCAAGGGCAAAACCTACTTCACCGCCAACTGCGCCACCTGCCACGCGGTCGACAAGGATCTGGCCGGGATCGGCGCGAAATATTCGCCCACCGAGCTGCAGCGCAACTGGATCAATCCGCCGCGCGGCCCGGCCGAAGGTTCGCGCGCGGTCACCGCCGTGGTCACCACCGCCAAGGGCCAAGTCTCGGGCCGCGTGACCCAGATCGACGACTTCCGGATCGTGCTGGTCGACGCCGCCGGAACGACCCAGACGGTCGCCATCGACAAGAGCGTCAAGGTCGCGTTGAAGGACCCGCTGCAGCCGCACCAGGACATGATCCCGTCGCTCAAGGATGACGACATCCACAATGTGACCGCCTATCTGGAGACGTTGAAATGATGTCGCTTCGTCTCGCCCCCGCGCTCGCCCTGGCCGCGACGCTCTGCCTGGCCGGCGGCCCCGCCTTGGCCAACGAACTGGACCTCAGCAAGCTCGGCAAGCCGCCGACCGACACCTGGCCGACCTTCAACGGCGACTATTCCGGCCGGCGCTTCAGCACGCTGAACCAGATCAACGACAAGAACATCGGCCAGATCGCGCTGCAGTGGAAATACAAGATCAGCGACGTCGGGGCCCAGCGTGGCGCGCCCGCCCCGGTGATCAAGGCGACGCCGCTGCTGGTCAACGGCGTGCTGTATTTCACGATCCCCAACCGCATCTACGCGGTGGATTCGCGCACCGGCAAGGAGATCTGGACCTACAGCTGGACCGACAAGGGCGGCCACCTGGTCGGCAACCGCGGCGTCGGCATGTACAAGGATTCGATCTTCTTCCTGGGTCCGGACAACTGGATCATCTGCGTCGACTCCGCCACCGGCAAGGAGCGCTGGCGCAAGGAGATCGCCGACGCGCGCCAGCAGTACTTCACCACCACCGCGCCGCTGGTGATCGGCAAGCACCTGCTGATCGGAGTCGGCGGCGACGCCATGGACATCCAGGGTTTCCTGCTGTCGCTGGATCCCGAGACCGGCGACATCCAGTGGCGCTGGGACTCGACGCCCAAGGCCGGCGAGCCGGGCATCGAGACCTGGCCCAACGCCGAGGCGGCCGCCCACGGCGGCGGCATGACCTGGCTGCCGGGCACCTACGACAAGGACCTGAACCTGATCTACTGGGGCACGGGCAACACCAATCCCGTCTATGCCGGCCAGGGCCGCAAGGGCGCCAACCTCTACACGGCCAGCATCGTCGCGCTCAATCTCGACACCGGCAAGTTGGCCTGGCACTTCCAGGTCTCGCCGCACGACACCCATGACTGGGACAATATCGAGACCCCGGTGCTGTTCGACACGGTGATCAACGGCAAGCCGCGCAAGCTGCTCGCCCAGGCGGCGCGCAACGGCTATTTCGTCGTGCTCGACCGCACCAACGGCGACTATCTGGTGTCCAAGCCCTATGTCGACCTCAACTGGTCGCTGGGCATCGACAAGCGCGGCCAGCCGATCCCCAATCCCGACAAGGATCCCAGCGTCGCCGGCTCGATGACCATCGGCAGCGCCACCAACTGGATGGCCCCCAGCTACAATCCCGACACCGGCCTGTTCTACGTCAACGCGGTCGAGGCCTGGAATATGTACTATCTGATCGACACCGATCCCAAGCCGGCCGGCTATGGCGGCTCGGGCGCGGGCCTGGGCGTCAGCACCCGGGTGCTGAAGGCGCTGGACGTCAAGACCGGCGACATCCGCTGGGAGCACCGCTATCCCAATCTCAACGGCGCCCCCACCACCCTGGGCCCCAGCATCCTGACCACGGCCGGAAAACTTTTGGTCACTGGCGACGACCAGCATAACCTGATCGTCTACCGGCCCGCCGACGGAGAGATTCTCTGGAACATGAACCTTCCAGCCTCGCTCTCGAACGGGCCGATGACCTATATGCAGGACAATCGGCAATGGTTGATCACCGGGGCGGGGGACACGCTCTACGCCTTCACCCTGCCGAAGCCTTGACGCGCCCGGTCAGCTTGGGTTCATCGCGGTCGCGCTTAAACTAAGCGATCGCAACGACTGGAGAGTTTCCTTGAGCAGCATCGGCCAGATCCTCCGCGCCTCGAGCGCCATCGCCTTCACGGCGCTCGTCATGACCGGCGTGGCCGCGGCCGCCCCGGCGAAGGCCAAGGCTCCGGCCGGCGACGCCGTGGCTGGGGCGACCATCTTCCAGGGGCGTTGCAGCGCCTGTCACGGGGCGGGCGCGATCGGCACCGGCGCCGCGCCCAGCCTCAAGGGCGTCTATGGCCGCAAGGCCGGCGCCGGTTCGGCGGCCGCCAAGCCGTTCAACTATTCGCCGGCCCTCAAGGCCTCGGGCCTGGGTTGGGACGAGGCCAGCCTCAACACCTTCCTGACCGGCCCGCAAAAGGTCGTGCCGGGCAGCCGCATGTTCCTGCCCGTGGCCAATCCGGTCGAGCGCCAGAACGTCATCGCCTACCTCTACACCCTGAAGCCGTAGGCCGACGGCCGGCTCGTCCAGGGCCAAATTCATCGTCTCTAGGGGAGGGCGCAGCCCATGATCGTCAGCGATGGTCGCGCGACCCGGGTCGCCCTGTTTCGCGCCTTGGGGGTCTGCGCCTTGGGCGGCCTGGCGCTGTGGGGCTGCGAGAAGAAGCCCGCCGCGCCGCCGGCCGCCGCGGCCGCGGCCCAGCCCTACCATGTCTATGTCACCAACGAGGGCTCGGGCGACCTCAGCGTCATCGACCCCGTCACCCGCCAGGTGGTGGCGTCGGCGCCGCTGGGCAAACGTCCGCGCGGCATCCAGCTGTCGGTCGACGGCAAGGCCTTGTTCATCGCCCTGACCGGATCGCCGGTCTCGCCGCCTGGGACCGACGAGAGCGCCCTGCCGCCGCCCGACCGGGCGGCCGACGGCGTGGCGGTGTTCGATCCGGCCGGCCGGCGGTTGGTCAGGATCATCCGGGACGTCTCCGATCCCGAACAGCTGGCGGTCGGCCCCGACGGCAAGCTCTACACCGGCAGCGAGGCGGCCAACGCCATCCTGGTCGACATCAACGGCAAGCCCAGCCAGATCGCCATCGACGGCGAGCCGGAGGGCGTCGCCGTCAGCCCCGACGGCGCCACCCTGATGGCGGTGCTGCAGGAGGACAATCTGGTGGTGGTCGTCGACCTCGCCACCCTGAAGGTTCGGGCCCGGACGCCGGTCGGCGAGCGGCCGCGCAGCGTGGTGTTCTCGCCCGACGGCGCCCAGGCCTATGTCAGCGTCGAAGGGGCGGGGACGGTGGCGTTCATCAATGTCGCCGACGGCGCGGTGCGCAACACCGTGCGCATCCCCGGCGAGGGTCAGAAGCCCATGGGCTTGGCGGTCTCCAAGGACGGGGCGACGCTCTATGTCACCACCGGCCGCGGCGGGGCCCTGGCGGCGGTCGACGCCCGGAGCGGGGCCTTCAAGGGCGCGGTCAAGGTCGGCTACCGGCCCTGGGGCGTCGCGCTCAGCCCGGACGGCCAATACGCCTTCACCGCCAACGGCCCGTCCAACGACGTGGCCATGGTCGATCTGAAGACGCTGACGGTGGCGGCCACCATCAAGGCCGGCGAGCGCCCCTGGGGCGTCGCCGTCGGCCCATGATCAGGAGAGACGACATGCGCAAGACCATTCTGGCCTTGACCGCCCTGGCCTCGGTCGCGGCCGGTTTTCCCGCCGCCGCCCAGCAGGTGGTGTCGGGCGTGGGGTTCGAGGGCTCGGAGAGCGCCCGCTACGACGCCAAGGCCGACCGCTATGTGGTCGGCAACCTGGGGCCGCGCGGCCCCGGCAATGACGGCTTCGTCTCGCTGCTCGGCCCCGACGGCCAGGTCATCGCGCTGAAATGGATCGCCGGCGGCCAGAAGGGCGTCGGGCTGCGCGACCCGCTGGGCGTGTTCGTCAAGGGCGAGACGGTCTATGTCTGCGACACCACGGTGCTGCGGCTGTTCGACCGCGCCACCGGCGCGGCCAAGGGTTCGGTCGAGATCCCCGGGGCGGTGCGTCTGAACGACGTCGTGGTCGGCGACGACGGCGTCGCCTATGTCACCGATTCCGGCAGCGACCAGAGCCCGGGCGCGCTGTTTCGGGTGTCGCGGGACGGCAAGCTGTCGACCTTCGTCGCCCGCGACGTCGCGCTGGATCGCCCCAACGGCATCGCCATCCTCAAGGACGGGTCGATCGTCCATGGCGGCCGGGGGACCAAGCTGTTCTTCCGCGACAAGACCGGCAAGCTGATCCGTGAACAGACGATGCCGACCGGCCAGTTCGACGGCATCATCGCCCTGAACGACGGCGGGCTGCTGGTGGCCAGCCAGCTGGGCCACAAGGTCTATCGCCTGCCGGCCGGCGGCGGCGCGCCGACGGTGGTGGCCGACGGCATCGAGGTGCCCGCCTCGATCGGCCTGGACACCAAGCGCCATCGCCTGCTGATCCCGCAGATCCGCGCCGCTTCGGTGACCTTCGTCGATCTGAACTGAGGGCTTGGCTCAAACCCCGGGGCGGGCGCGGTGCGCCTCGCGCCGGGCCAGCAGCCGGTTCCAGGTCGTGCGCTTGATCGGCTTGCCGTCGCGCAGCTTGCACCAGGTCGTCTCGCTGATGCCCAGGATCAGCATCAGGTGCTGGCGGGTCACCGCCGGCAGCAGGGCCTTGAGGTCGCCGACGGTGGAGCGGCGGACCACCACAAAGCGGTCGTCGCGGGCGTCGGCGTCGGCCAGTAGGTCGCGATCGAAGACCACCGCCAGCGGCGATCGGGCCGGCGCCAGCGGCGAGGGGCCGCGGTCGGCGTAGTCGCCGCGAGGTTGGAACTGGGTCGACATGAGCTCGATATGCTGTGATCCCTATCAAGTGTATACGATGTGCATGTGGCCGTGTAAATGGAAACGCAGGACGGCGTCGCCATCCGATGGTGAGGCGAGGGGGCGCTGTGACGGACGATCGACGCGGGCGGGGACGGGCTTGCGGCCCGGTGATGGTCCGGCCGCCGCCCAGGCTTCGCCGCGATCCGCGGGCCGGGCATGCCTAATCCGATCTTCTCGGCCGAGTACGAGATCCTCACCGAACTGCTGGTCGCGGCGCGACGTCAGGCGGGGCTGTCGCAGCGCGCCCTGGCGGCGCGGCTGGGAAAATCGGCGTCGCACATCTGCATGATCGAGCG
>JAQGIN010000421.1 GCA_028291125.1 Caulobacter sp. | reverse complement strand
CCAAGACCGCCTTGGCGCCGGCCAGCGCGGCGATGACATGGCCGCGGTCGATGTCGCCCACCAGCACCACGGGCACGCGGGCCGGCAGGGCGAAGCCCATGTTGGCGATGTCGCCGGTGCGCAGGGTGGTCTCCGCCGGGCTGCCGGCGCCCTCGACGACGACGAGGTCGGCCTGCGCCTGCAACAGGCGATAACTCTCCAGCACCTCGTCCAGCAGGGCGCGCTTGCGGTCCTGGTAGCCGCGGGCGCTCCAGGTTCCGGCCATCTGGCCGCGCACCACCAACTGGGCGCCGACGTCGCTCTGCGGCTTCAGCAGCACCGGATTCATATGGACGCTGGGGGGCGTGCGGCAGGCGATCGCTTGCAGGGCCTGGGCGCGGCCGATCTCGCCGCCCTCGGCGGTGACGGCGGCGTTGTTGGACATGTTCTGCGGCTTGAACGGCCGCACGGTCAGGCCGCGATTGGCGAACACCCGGCACAGGCCGGCGACCAGCACCGACTTGCCGACGTCCGACCCGCAGCCTTGGATCATCAGCGCCGCCATGCCAGGCCTCCCAAGGCGAGGGCCAGCCATAGCAGACCGCAGGCGACGGCATAGACCCGCAGGGCGCGATCAAGATCGCGCGGCGAGGGCGCCGGGCCGTGGCCGAAGACCGGACGGTCGGTGGCCAGCCCGTCATAGGCCGCCGGCCCGCCCAGTCGCACGCCCAGGCCGCCGGCCATCGCCGCCTCGGGCCAGCCGGCGTTGGGCGAGGCGTGGCCGGGGGCGTCGCGGATCATCGTCCGCCAGCCACCGCCGGCCGCCAGGGCGATCAGCGCTCCGGCCAGGCGGGCGGGGATCAGATTGACCAGGTCGTCGGTTCGCGCCGCCGCCCAGCCAAAGGCCCGCCAGCGCGGCTCCCGGTGGCCGATCAAGCTGTCGGCGGTGTTGATGGCCTTGTAGGCGAACAGGCCCGGCAGGCCGCCGACCAGCAGCCAGAAGGCCGGGGCGACGACGCCGTCATTGAAGCTTTCGGCCAGGCTCTCGATCGCCGCACCGGCCACGCCGGCCGCGCCGAGCCCGGCGGTGTCGCGGCCGACGATGGCGGCGACTGCTTGGCGGGCCGTCACCAGGTCGCCGGCGGCCAAAGGCCGGGCGACGGCGACGACGTGGTCATACAGGCTACGCTGGGCCAGGCCGAGGGTGGCGACGACCACCACCAGCCCGATGAGGGCCGGGTGCGGCAACGGCAGGTGCTCGATGGCGAGACCGGCCCCAGCGGCCAGGCCGGCGACGATCAGCAGGGCGGCGACACCGAGGGCCCGCCGCGCGGCGTCGCTCCCGGCCGGCCGGTTCCAGGCCCGCTCCAGCGCGTCGATCAGGCCGCCCAGCCAGACCACCGGATGCGGCAGTCGGCGGTGCAGGGCGGCCGGATAGCCGACCGCCGCCTCCAGGGAGAGAGCGCCCAGCACCCACCACGGATCAGCGGGCACGACCGACCACTTCGACCATCGGCCCGCCCAACCCGTCGACCACCCGCGCTTCGACGCCATAGGCCTGGGCCAGGGTGGCCGAGGTCAGAGCGTCCAGCGGCGCGCCATCGGCCAGCACCCGGCCCTCGGCCAAGACCAGCACCCGGTCGGCCATGCGGATCGCCGCGGCCAGGTCGTGCAGGGTCAGGATCACGCCGCGCCCCTCGCCGGCCAGGGCGCGGAACAGGTCGGCGGCGTCGAGGGCGTGGCCGGGATCGAGGCCGGCCAGCGGTTCGTCGGCCAGCAGCCAGTCCGGCTCGCCGGCGATGGCCCGGGCGATCAGGGCCCGGGCCCGCTCGCCACCGGACAGCGTGCCGACCACGCGGTCGGCGAAGGGCTCCAGTTCGGTGGCGGCCAGGGCCCGGTCGACGGCGGCGCGGTCCTCGTCGCCCTGGCCCCAGGGACCGGTGAAGGCGGTGCGGCCCAGACCGACGAGGGTGCGCACGTCGATGGCCCAGGCCACTTCCGGCGTCTGCGGCAGAAAGGCGATATGCTTGGCCCGTTCGCGCGGCGGCAGGTCGAGCAAGGCCCAGTCGTCCAGCCGCGCCCGCCCCGCCTGCGGCCGTCGCAGCCCGGCCAGGCAGGCCAGCAGGGTCGACTTGCCGGCGCCGTTGGGGCCGACCACGGCGGTGATCTTGCCGGCCGCGAACACCGCCTCGACCCCGTCGAGCACCTGCTTATCGCCGAGGCGAACGCTGAGGGATTCCGCCGCCAGGGTCATCAGGCCACCTTCCGGCGCAGGGCGATCAGCACGATCAGGAAGAACGGCCCGCCGAGGATGGCCATGGCCACGCCCAGGCGGATCTCGGTGGCGGCGGGAGTGATCCGCACCAGCATGTCGGCCGCTAGGATCAACGCCGCCCCGGCCAGGGCCGAAGGCAGCAGCAGGGCGCCGGGGCGCGCTCCGATCACCGGCCGCAGCAGATGGGGGATGATCAGACCGACGAAGCCGATCATGCCGGTCACCGCCACGCTGGCTCCGACCGCGCAGGCGACGCCGAAGCCCAGCAGCAGCCGGGTCAGGCCCATATTGATCCCCAGCGAGCGGGCGCCGGTCTCGCCCAGGGTCAGGGCGTCCAGGGCCCGACCCAGGGTCAGCAGCACGCCGACGCCGATGATCACCCCCGGGGCCGCCAGTTGCACTTCGGCGACGCTGCGGTCGGCCAGCGAGCCCATTACCCAGTTGATGATCTCATTCACCGCCCAGGGATTGGGGGCCAGGTTCATGGCCAGGGCCACGGCCGCGGTGGCGAAGGTCTGGACGATGATCCCGGCCAGGATGAAGGTGACGCTGCTCGAGGTCGCCCCGGCCAGGGCCAGCAGCATCACCACCCCGACCGCCGCCCCGATCATCGCCGCCACCGGCAGGATCCAGGCCGCCTGGGTGGCGACGCCCAGATAGAGGGTCAGCACCGCGCCCAGCGCCGCCATCGACGACACCCCCAGCACCCCCGGCTCGGCCAACGGGTTGCGGGTGTAGCCCTGCAGGGCCGCGCCGCTGACGCCCAGGGCCGCCCCGACCATCATCGCCAGGAGAGTGCGCGGCAGGCGCAGCGAAAAGACGATCGCCCAGCGCGGATCGTTGCTGGTCGCCGCCCAGGCGCTCCATGGCACCCAGACGCGGCCGGCGCTGAGGCTGGCCACGGCCAGCACCGCCAGCAAGGCGCAGATGGCGACATAGAAAACAGGTCGCGACATGGATTTCACGCCATCGCCTCCAGCACGGTTCGCCGCGCCGCGGCCAGGGTTTCAATGGTCTGGATCATCACCGGCCCGCCGCAATAGAGCAGGCGTTCGGGGAAGCGGGCCTGGCGCATCTTGCCCTTCAGCGCGCGCAGGGCCGGATGGGTCATCACCCGGTCGCCCCAGCCGATCGAGCCCGGCGCCGCCTCGCCGATCAACAGCACCTGCGGCGGGTCGGCCAGCAGCTGCTCCAGCGGGACATTGCCCCACTTCCTGAGGCCGTAGCGGCCGGCGACGTTGTTGAAGCCGGCGCGGGTCATCAGGGCGTCGACCAGGGTGCCGGCCCCGCCGGCGAAGCCGTTGGGCTGGTAGATCAGGGCGTCCAACCGGCGGGCGTCCGACGGGACGGTGTTGGCGGCCAGGGCCGCCTCGATGCGGGCGACCAGCCGGCGGCCGCGCTCGGGCCGGCCGACCAGGCCGGCGAGGCGTTCCACCTGGGCCAGGCTCTCGGCGACGCTGTTGGGCACGTCGAACAGCTCGGTGGCGACGTGCAGCCGCGACAGGGCGTTGCGGGTGGCGGGCGAGGAGTGGCGAGCGGTCAGCACCAGGTCGGGCCGCAGGCCGATGACCTCCTCGGCGGTCTCCCAGGTGAACGGCAGGGTCCTGGCTTCGGCGACGATGGTCGAACCGTCCGGCTCGCGGGCGTAATGGCTCAGCGCCGCGATCTGGCCGCGGTCGGCGACGTTCAGCAGGATGACGTCGAGACAGGGGTTCAGCGACACCACCCGGCGCGGGGCGGCCGGGGCGGCGATGGCGGATCCGCTCAGGCCCAGCGCCGCGGCGCCGGCGATCGCCGCTCTGCGGGTCGCGCCCGTCATGCCAGATCCTCCAACGCCGCCCGCACCCGGGCCCAGTCGCCCGCCTCCGGCAGGCCAAACCGCAGCCAGGTCGGAGCGTAGTCGAACGGCCGCGTCAGCACACCCGCCGCCGCCAGGCGGGCGAAGCGCTCGGCCGCGTCGGGGGCGGCGGCCAGGCGGAACAGGCTGGTCCCGCCGACGATCTCGAAGCCGGTGGCGCGCAGCAAGCCATCCAGGCGCTGGGCCTGGCCGTGTAGCCAGGGGACGGTCCGCGCCCGCCAGGCGGCGTCGGCATAGGTGGCGCGGCCCAAGGCGATGGCGTCGGCGCTCAAGGGCCAGTCGCCCAGTCGCGCCCGCAGGCCGGCGGCGATCGCGGGATCGGCGACGACGAAGCCCAGCCGCGCGCCGGGCAGGCCGTAGACCTTGCCGAACGACCGCAAGACCACCAGCCGATCAACGGCTTGGTTGGCGACGCTGAGGTGGGGCGCGGCTTCGACGAAGGCCTCGTCGACGATCAGCCATTGGCCCCGGTCGGCGCGGCGTTCGGCCAAGGCCGCCAGGGCCTTGGCGTCGGTGGTCGCGCCGTCGGGATTGTTCGGATTGACCACCACCAGGACGTCGGCGGCGCTGTCGGCCAGGACGGCGCGCGGGATCACCGCGACCGTCGCCCCGGCCCAGGCCTGGACATGGCTGCCATAGGTGGGGCCGGCGATGTCGACCGTGGCCGCGCCGATCAGGCCCGGCAGCAGGCGCAAGCCCGCCTCGGATCCGGGCACGGCGACCACCCGGGCCGGGTCGGCGACGCCGAACGCCCGCGCGGCCGTCGCCTCCAGCGCCGCCAGGTCGGCGGGATCGGGCAGCCGCCGCAGAGCCGCCGCCGGGGCCCGCGAGCCCCGCCAGGACCGCGGATTGATCCCGGTCGACAGGTCGATCCACGGCTTGGGCGCGTCGGGGAACGCCGCGGCCGCCTCGGCGAGGCGGCCGCCATGTCGGAACGCGGCGGGCGGCGTTCCCCGGGCCATCGGCCTAGAACCGCGCGCGCAGGCCGACGAAGGCTCCACGCCCCGGCGAGCCGTAGTTGCGAATGGTCTGATAGACCTCGTCGGTGGCGTTCTCGACCCGACCAAACATCTCCAGCGTGTCGTTGATCGGATAGGAGGCCCGCAGGTCGACCACGGTGTAGGCCTTGACGACGGTAGTGTTGGCGGCGTTGTCGAAGGTCTTGCCGACATGGCGGGCGGCCACCGTCGTGGTCAGGCCGATCGGCCAGACATAGGTGGCCGAGGCGTTGGCCATGGTCTCGGGACGTCGCACCAGTTTCTTGCCCTTCTGCGCGCCGGGCGTGGCGTTCTCGGCGTCGGTCCAGCTGTAGTTGCCCTGCAGGCTGAGGGCGTCGGTGACCTTCAGCGAGCCGATCAATTCGACGCCTTGGGTCTTGGTCTTGAAGACGTTGTCGTAATAGCCGAACCGCGGCGCGCCGTTGGGACCGCGGCACAAGGGATCGGTCGAGCCGGTCGAGCATGAGAAGAAGCGGATCTCGTTGTCGGCCTGGCGGTTGAAATAGGTCGCCGAGACCACGGCGCGGCCGCCGATCAGCTTCTGCTCGACCCCGGCCTCCCAGGAATCGAACTTCTCCGGCTCGAGCTGCAGGTTGCCGAACTCGCTATAGAGCTCGAACAGGCCGGGGGCGCGGAAACCCTGGCCGAAGCTGGCCCGCAGCACGGTGCTCCCGTCGTTCAGCGCCCAGGCCGCCGCCAGCTGGCCCAGGGTCTTGCCGCCATAGGTGTCGTGGTCGTCGTGGCGCAGACCGGCGGTCAGGGTCAGGCCCTTGACCACCTCGCCCTGCAGCTGGGCGTAGACGCCGTTGATGTCGGCCTTGCCGCGGCCGAAGGCCGGGTTGGGCGTGAAGCTGGACGGCGAGCGGGTGCGCATCTTGGCCTTCTCGCTCTCGGCCCCGAACACCGCCGACCAGGTGTCGGTGATGGCGAAGCTGCCCTGGTACTCCCAGCGCTGGTTCTGGCCGGCGGCGTCGAAGGTGCGGGGGGTGACCGCCTGGGCGGGATTGAAGCTGCCGCGGTCGGTGTCGGTATAGGCGAAGGCGAGGCGGTTCTTCAGCCGGCCGTCCAGCAGGGCGACGTTGAGGCCGGCATAGGTCACCAGCTCCTTGGTTTTTGAATATTCCGCCGAGTCGACGCCGAAGCCGTCGATGTCGACCTTGCCCTCGGAATAGACGGCGCGGGCCTCGACCGAAACCGCGTCGCTGAGATCGTAGCGGACGCGGCCGCTGGCGCCGGTGTTCTGGTAGCCGTCGTCCTCCTTGCCCGGCGCATAGGCCGAGAAGCCGTCGGTGGTGTAGTAGGCGCCGGCGATCCGCCAGCTCAGCTTGTCGACCTTGCCGCCAAGACCGGCGCGCAGCGAGGCGGTGGCGCGGGCCCCGCCCTCGGCGTCGATCGAGGCCTCCAGCGGCTGGGTCGGTTCGGCGGTGATGATATTGACCACCCCGCCGATCGCCTGGCTGCCCCACAGGGTCGACTGGGCGCCGCGCAGCACCTCGATGCGGGCGGTGTCGCCGATCAGCAGGTTGCCGAAATTGAAGCCGCCCTGGGTCGAGGACGGGTCGTTCAGCTTGACGCCGTCGATCAGCACGACCGTGTGCTGGCCCTCGGCTCCGCGGATGTTGACGGTGGTGCTCGCGCCCGGGCCGCCGTTGCGGGTGAAGCTCACCCCCGGGGTCTGGGCAAGCAGGTCGACGGTGACCAGGGCCTGGCTGGCGCGGATGGCGGCGGCGTCGAGCACGGTCACCATCGAACCGATCTTGTCGGTCCGCTGCGGCGAGCGGGTGGCGGTGACGACGACGCCGTCGAGGGTGTTGGCGGCGGCGACGTCGGGCGCGGCGGCCTGTTGGTCGTCGGCGTGAGCCCCGGTGGCGAGCGCGAGGCTCGCCAGACAGGTGGTGGCCAGAAGGGTGCGGATCATAGGCTTTTGTCTCCATTCAACGACTTCCGCCGGCGGCCCGTCGCGCAAGCGAACGGGACCGCGCAAGCGGCTTGGGTTAGTCGTCGTTTCTCGGGAGCTCCCGTTCGCGCAGCACACCCCGGCTGAACGAAGAACGACCGCGCCGGGCAGGTCTCCTGGCTCGCGGGTCAGTGCTGGCGCGCCGCCTTCCCAGGTCCGAGAACCCAGTGGCTGAGTGACGCGTAAGCTCGCCGCTTACAGTTGCGGGGACAGCCGGGGTTTCACACCCCGTTCCCTATTCATCCTCTTTCGAGGAACCTGACGCGAAACCTGGACTATAGGGTGTGTCGCATATGGTCAATCTGGAGACGTCATGACCCTGACCCTGGTTCTCGGCGGCGCCCGCTCGGGCAAGAGCGCCCACGCCCAAGCCGCGGCCGAGGGCGCGGCCCTGCTCGGCCAGCCGGTGATGATCGCCACCGGCCAGGCCTTCGACGCCGAGATGGCCGAGCGCATCGCCCGTCATCGGGCCGAGCGCGCCCCCGGCTGGCGGACGATCGAGGCCCCGCTGGACCTGGCCGGGGCCCTGGACCAACTGCACGAGGACGACGTCGCCGTGGTCGACTGCCTGACCCTGTGGCTGACCAATGTGATGCTGCGTGACCGCGATCCGGAGGCCGAGGGCGACGCCCTGCTCGACGCCCTGCGCGCCTGCCCCGCCGACCTGTGGCTGGTCAGCAACGAGGTCGGCTGGGGCGTGGTCCCCGACAACGCCCTGGCCCGACGGTTCCGCGACGAGGCCGGCCGGCTGCACCAGAAGATCGCCGCCCTGGCCGACAAGGTGGTGCTGGTGGTCGCGGGTCAGGCGCTGCGGCTCAAGCCCCCGGCTTAGGATCATGGCGCGGCGGCGCCTCACCCCGCCTTGACCGCGCGCCGGCAAGCGGCCTATCGCTGCGGGGTCGAGGTTTGGAGGGTGAAAGCCCTCCGGGAATGCGGTGCGGCTCTTTCGGGGGCCTAAGCCGCGGCTGCCCCCGCAACTGTGATCGCTCGCCAATCGTCGCGGCGGATCGCCACTGGGATCTGGTCCCGGGAAGGCGCCGCGCCGAGAGCGTAAGCCAGGAGACCGGCCCCGACGGACGATGACGCAGCGGCGCGGAGGGCGCCGAGCGGCTCCCCGACCCCGCGCCCCGTGGCGGGGTCGCGCGCGCCGTCACGCCCTCGCCCACGAGGGACAGCGATGAGCCAGACGCCCGCCGAAGACGACGACGCCCGTAACGCCGCGCACAACAAGAAGATGCGCAAGATCAAGGTGGTGCGCGACAAGCTGATGGAGACCAAGACCGTCGAGCGCGGCCTGGTCATCGTCCATACCGGGGCCGGCAAGGGCAAGACCACCGCCGCCCTGGGCATGGCCTGCCGGATGATCGGCCATGGCCTGAAGGTGTCGATCATCCAGTTCATCAAGGGGGCGATGGCGACCGGCGAGCAGGCGGTGTTCGACGCCTTTCCCGACCTGGCCGAGATGCGGCCGATGGGCGAGGGCTTCACCTGGGACACCCAGGACCGGGCCCGCGACATCGAGATCACCCGCCTGGCCTGGGACGCCTGCAAGGCCCGCATCCTCGACCCCGACTGGAAGATGGTGGTCTGCGACGAGCTGAACATCGTGCTGCGCTACGACTACCTGCCGCTGGAGGAGGTGCTGCGGACCCTGGCCGCCCGGCCGGCCGACACTCATGTGGTGATCACCGGCCGCAACGCCCCGCAGGGCCTGATCGACGTCGCCGACCTGGTCACCGAGATGGCTGTGGTCAAGCACCCGTTCCGCTCCGGCGTGAAGGCCCAGGCCGGGGTCGAGTTCTAGCGATGGACCAGCCGCGCCTGACCGTCTGCGCCACCTGCCGGTTCAGCCTCGATGAGCGGGAGGACGAGCACGGGATCCGGGGTGGCGCCCTGTTCCTGGCCGCCTTGCGGGCGGCCGGGCCGGTCGATGTCGAGGTGGTCGAGACCGAATGCCTGTGGGCCTGCACCCAGCACTGCACGGTCCACCTGCAAGCCCTCGGCAAGACCAGCTACCTGCTCGGCCGCTTCGCCCCGACGCCGGAGGCGGCGGCCGCCCTGCTCGCCTATGTCGCCGCCTATGCCGACAGCGCCGAGGGAACCGTGCCCTATCGCCAGTGGCCCGAGGGCGTGAAGGGCCACTTCATCGCCCGCATCCCGGGTTGAGCCGCCCCTACTTCCCCGCCGCCGACCGCTCCACCAGGGCGCCGGTCTCCAGCAGCGCCCGGATCTTGGCCGCCAGGGCCGGACGTTCGAACGGCTTGTCGATCAGCGGGAACTCGTTCTCCCACACCGCCGTCTCGTCGCCGACATAGCCCGAGGTCAGCAGCACGCCGAGGTCGGGCCGCAGGTTGCGGGCCTTGCGGGCCAGGTCGAAGCCGCTCATGCCGCCGGGCATCACCACGTCCGAGAACAACAGGTCGAAGCTCTTGCGGCCGCGCAGGTGGCGCAGGGCGGCGTCGGCGTTGGTGGCGGTGGTCACCGCGTAGCCGAGCTCCTGCAACCAATCGCTGGTCAGGGCCAGCACCGCCGGGTCGTCCTCGACCACCAGCAGCCGCTCGGTGCCCCGCGGCGCCTCGACCGGAGTCGGGAATGGGCTGCGGGCGACCGGCGTCTGGCTGCTGATTGGCAGGCGCAGGTCGAACACCGCGCCGGCGCCGGGCTTGCTGTCGACCGACACCTCGCCGCCCGACTGCCGCACGAAGCCATAGACCTGGCTGAGGCCGAGGCCCGAGCCCTTGCCGACGTCCTTGGTGGTGAAGAACGGCTCGAAAATGCGGGCGGCGGTGTCGGCGTCCATCCCCGCCCCGGTGTCGCGGACGGTGACCTGGATCCAGTCCTCCGATCCGGCCAGCCGCGCGGTGGTGATGGTCAGGGCGCCGCCGCCGGCCATGGCGTCGCGGGCGTTGACCGCCAGATTGAGCAGCGCGCCCTCGAACTGGGCGGCGTCGAGATGGACGTGCAGCGGCTCGGCGGC
>JAQGIN010000394.1 GCA_028291125.1 Caulobacter sp. | reverse complement strand
TCGCGCACGAACTGGGTCTCGCCCAGCCAGTAGCGGGCCTCGGGAGCCTTGGGGTCGTCTGGCCAGGTGGCGACATAGCTGGTGAAGGCGGCCTCGGCGGCGGCGTAGTCGCCGTCCAGCAGCGACTGGCGGGCGGCCTTGAAGGCGGTGGCCGGATCACCGCCCTGGACGGTCGCGGCGACCGGAGCGGACTCGGCGGCGACCGCGGCGGCGGCCTGGCTGGCCTGCAGATCGGCCAGGGTCTTTTCCATCGCCGCCAGCCGCGCCTCGAGCGCGTCGGCCCGGGCCTTGTCGGCCTCGCCGGCGCGGCGCGCCTGGTCGATGTCGTGGGTCAGGGTCTCGTTCTGGCCGTTGAGCCGGGTCAGGGTCTGTTCGAGGTCGGTCAGGCGTTCGGACACCGTGGCGATCTGGGCGTCGGTCTCGGCCGACTGCACGACCACCGGCTTGCCGGTGTCGCGGCCCTGGAAGACGACGGCCCGCAGTTCGCGCACCACCTTCTCCATCTTCTCCAGCCGGCGGTTGGACCGGTCGTCGAGCGGATCGGGCATCGGCGTCTGGGCCAGGGCCTGGGCCGCCGGCAGGCCCAGCATCAGGGCCGCGACGCCCGCGGCGAGGATCGACTTCAGCTTCATGATCTCAACCCTGAGGGGGACGCGGGCCCAAATTAGGGCGCCGATGACGAATGGCGAAGCCCAGACATGGAAAAGGGGGCCGCGATCGGGCGGCCCCCTCCCCTTGATCGTCGCAGGCTAGCGCGCGCCGTCGGTGATGGCGGTGCGGGCGTTGCGGTTCTTGGCCCAGGCGTCCTCGCCCGAACCCCCGTCGATCGGCTTTTCCTTGCCGTAGGACAGGGTCTCGATGCGGGCGTTGGAGACGCCCTGGGCGACCAGGAAGTCGCGCACGGCGTTGGCGCGGCGAGCGCCAAGGGCCAGGTTGTATTCGCGGGTGCCGCGTTCGTCGGCGTTGCCTTCGATGCGCACCTTCACCGCCGGGTAGCGGTTCAGCCACTGGGCCTGGCCGGCCAGGACCGGCTGGGCGTCGGCGCGGATCGAATATTCGTCGGTGTCGAAATAGACCCGCTCGCCGACATTGACGACGAAGTCCTGCACCGTGCCCGGCAGCGGGCCCTGGGCCACCGGCGAGGGCGGCGGCGGGGTGTAGGGCGGCGGCTCGGCGGCGGCCGGCGGCGGCGGCGGGGCGGCCGGAGTCGTCGGCATCGGCTTGGGTCGCGAAGCGCAGGCCGCGAGAGAGGCGGCCGCTAGACCGATCAGCGCCAGTCTAACGGCGCGGCGGGTGTCGAAGCTCATCCTATATCTCCTCAAGTCCACGGTTCGATTTTTGAGTCATACCCAGACGGGATTTGAAACGCGCGGTGAAAACGTCGCGACAACCTCACAAAGGCGTCAGACCCCCACGCCATGACCTCGTTCCATTTACCCGATGAACGACGGATGAACGGCATGGCTTCAACGTGCGTCGGCGACGAAGGTTGCCCAGTTCACCCCCGCCTTCAGTCGAGCAACGGCGACCAGGCCGGATCCGACGCCGCGCCGGGATAGGGGGCCGGGCGCAGGATGCGGCCGGTGACATCGACGGTCCACAGCTTGGAGCTGCCGCCGGGGCTCTCGCGGAAGAACATCAACACCCGCCCGTTCGGGGCCCAGGTCGGGCCCTCGTCGAGATAGCTGGTGGTCAAGAGCCGCTCGTCCGAGCCGTCGGTGCGCATGACGCCGATGTGGAACTCGCCGCCGGTCTGCTTGGTGAAGGCCACGAAGTCGCCGCGCGGACTCCACACCGGAGTGGTGTAGCGACCGCCGCCGAACGAGATGCGCCGCACGCCCGAGCCGTCGGCGTTCATCATATAGATCTGGGCCTGGCCGCCGCGGTCGGAATTGAACACGATCTTGCTGCCGTCAGGCGAGAACGACGGCGAGGTGTCGATCGACGGGTCGGTGGTGATGCGGGTGCTGCTGCGGCTGCGCAGGTCCATCACATAGATGTCGCTGTTGCCGCCTTTCTCGACCGAGAACGCCACCTTGCCGCCGTCGGGCGAGAAGCGCGGCGCGAACACCATGCCGGGGAAGCGGCCGACGGTCTCCTGGCGGCCGGTCTGCAGGTTGAACAGATAGATGCTCGACCCGGTCGGCCGCAGCGCCATGTAGGTGATCTCCTGGCTGGTCGAGGAGAATCTCGGCGTCATGACGATGTAGGAGCCGTCGGTCAGGTACTGCGGATTGGCCCCGTCCTGGTCCATGATCGCCAGGCGCTTGATGCGCGACAGCTTGCCGCCGCTCTCGGCCACGAAGGCGACGCGGGTGTCGAAATAGCCCTTTTCGCCGGTCAGCCGCTCATAGACGGCGTCGCTGATCTTGTGCGCCACCCGCCGCCAGTTCTCCGGCGTCGAGGTGAACTGCAGGCCCAGCAGCTGCTGCTGGGCGTAGACGTCCCATAGCCGGAAGTCGACGCGCAGGCGGCCGTCGGACTCCACCGTCACCTGGCCGTTGACCAGGGCCTGGGCCCCGGTGGCCTGCCAGTCGGGGAAGCGCGGCTGGACGTTGACGTCCATCAGCTTGTCGGCGACCGAGGCGACGTTCAGCGGCTGGAACAGGCCCGAGCGCTCGAGATTGCCGCTGATCACCTGGGCGATCTCGGCCCCGCGCTGGGCGCCCGAGAAGTCGGGGATCGCCACCGGCATCGGCTTGATCGCGCCTTGATTGACGTCGACCTCGATCTGGGCGCTGGCCGGCGCGGCCAGGGCCCCGCCCAACAGGGCGACGGCGAGGATCAGCAGGGCTTTCAGGCGCATGAAGGGTCCCATGGTCATCTTCCGGAGCAGGCCTGTTTTGCGTTGAAGTTCAAGGCGATTTTCTGACCGTACAGTTCGGCCGGCAGATACGGAAACGGCGAGGCTTGCAACAACGCGCGAACCGCCCGGTCGGACGCGGCCTTGACCACCTGGCTGGGCGAACTGGCCCCGGACGACTGCGGCTGGCCGACCACGCGGCCGCCGGGGCCCAGCACGAACACCAGCCGCACGTCGGCGCTGGAGCCGCCCTCGACCTCGCAGGGCGGGTTCCAGCGATCCTGCAGCTCGCCCTGCAGGCGCCCGAGGGCGGCGGTCGAGATGGCGGTGGCGGCGCCGGCCGCCGGACGGGCGGAGACGGCGGTCTCGGCGCGGCTCGGGCCCTTGGCGGCGGCCGACTGCGGCTTGCCGGTCGGCTTCTTGCCCTTGTTCAGCGAGGCGGCCAGGGCGTCGAGGTCGAGGCTGGGCTTGTCGGCCGGCTTGGCCGGGGCGGGCTTGGGCGACGGCGGCGGGACCTGGGTGGTCTTGGGCGGCGCCGTGGCGGCCGGCTGCGGGATCGGGGCCGGGGTCGGGGCCGGCGGTTGTTGATCGGCGTCGGGGACCGAGGTGTCGCTCAGCGCGGTCTGTTCGGTCGGGGCCTCGACCGCCGGCCGCACATTGGTCGGGCCCTCGGAGACGATGGTCACCGGCACGGCCTCGCCCAGGCTGATCGGCTTCTTCAGCCACGGCCAGGCGACCAGCAGCGAGGCGGCGATCAGGCCATGCAGCGCCAGCGACCCTAGCAGGGCCGGACGCAGGCTGGTCCGCTCCTGGCGCATCGGGCTCACGCCCCGGGAGCGCCGGCGTCGGGGCCGGCCGGCCGGGCGTCGCGCGGCGCGGCGCCGGAGGACGGGCCGCCGGTGTCGGTGATCAGGTTGATCTTGGCGAAGCCGGCGTTCGACAGGCCGGCCATCACCTGGGCGACGGTGGCGTAGGGCGCGGCCCCGTCGGCCCGGACGAAGATCGGCTTGTCATAGCCGGCCCCGGCCAGGGCGCTGATGCGCGGGGCCAGGCTGTCGAACGGGATCTGGGCCTCGCCGACGAACACCGCCCCGTCCTGACGGATCGAGACGGTGATCGGCTCGGACGGGTTCTGCAGCGCCCCCGCCTCGGTCTTGGGCAGCTCCAGCGGCACGCCGGCGGTCAGCAGCGGGGCCGAGATCATGAAGATGATCAGCAGCACCAGCATGACGTCGACCAGCGGGGTGACGTTGATCTCCGACAGCGCGCCGCGGCCGCGACGGCGGCGGCGGCCCCGGCGACCGCCGGTCGCGAAGGCGTCGTTGGCCGACATCGCCATGGCGCTAGACCTTCTCGGCCAGGCGGCGCTGGATGGCCGTCGCCAGGTCGTCGGCGAAACCTTCCAGCCGGCCGGCGTACTTGCCGGCGTCGGTGGAGAACTTGTTGTAGGCGATATAGGCGGGGATGGCCGCCACCAGGCCGACGGCGGTGGCGAACAGGGCCTCGGCGATCGACGGCGCGACCACCGCCAGCGAGGTGTTCTTGGAAATGGCGATGGCCTGGAAGGCGTGCATGATGCCCCAGACCGTGCCGAACAGGCCGATGAACGGTGAAGCGGTGGCGACGATGGCCAGGCTGCCCAGCCCCTCCTCGACCTTGGCGGTCTCGCGGGCGATGGTCGAATCCAGCACCCGGTCGATGCGCTGGATCAGGAAGGCGGCCTGGCTCTCGCCGATCGCCCCCTTGGCCTTGGCGTCGCGCCATTCCTTCAGGGCCAGCTGCAGCATGCGCGGCAGCGGATGGGCCGGATTGGCCCCGGCCTCGCCGGCCACCTCCTCCAGCGACCGGCCCGAGCCGACCTGCTCCTCGAAACGGTCGGCGGCGCGGTTGAGGGTGTTGAAACGGAACAGCTTGTCGAGAATCACCGCCCACGAGCCGAGCGAGGCCAGGATCAGGCCGATCATCACCGCCTTGACGACCCAATCGGCCTGCAGAAACAGCGTGAGGAAGGAAAAGCTTTGCGGGCCTGCGGCGTCCATGCGGGGATCCTGCTCCGTTGGGGCGTCTAGTGATTTGCGCCTTGTGCCATGCGTCGGCGCGATGGTGAAACTATGACGAGCGTCGAGGCGACGCGAAAATGGCCGGACTCAGCTCGGCGCTTCCAGCCAGGGCGCCAGTTGGGCGATCATCTGCGCCGTCGGCTTGCGCGGCCGGCCGTCCAGGGTGATGCAGACCGCCTCGCCCTGCGCCTGGCAGATCAGATCCTCGCCGCGCGTGATCTTCTGACTGACATAGAGGCGCGGCCCCTTCACCCGATCATAGGTGGTGCGCACCAGCAGGGCGTCGTCGATCCGCGCCGCGCGCTTGAAATCGAGCTCCATGCGAACGATGGCGAACGCCGTATCGGCCTGGGCCAGCGCGGTGTGCGAGATCCCGACCAGCCGGAAGAAGTCGCTCCGCCCACGCTCGAAATAGCGCAGATAGTTGGCGTGATAGACGATGCCCGAGAAGTCGGTGTCCTCATAATAGATCCGCACCGGCAACCGGTGCTCGCGGCCGTCGAAGACGCCGGCGGTGGGCTCCGAGTCACTCATCGCCGAACAGCCCGCCCGATACGGTCTTCACCGCCGCTTCCGGCTCCTTCAGACCCAGGTGCAAATAGGCCTTGCCGCAGGCCATGCGGCCGCGCGGCGTGCGCTGGATGAAGCCCTGCTGCATCAGATAGGGCTCGATGACGTCCTCGACCGCGTCGCGCGCCTCGGCGATGGCGTAGGCCATGGTCTCG
>JAQGIN010000385.1 GCA_028291125.1 Caulobacter sp. | reverse complement strand
ACATCGATCCGCGCACCCACCCGGCGTGGACCGGCGGCAACGCCCACCTGATGGACCGTGGCGGTCGCGTGTCGCGCTTCAACGCCAAGTTCGCGGGCTTCACCGCCAAGAAGTAAGGCGCGGGCGCATCTGCGCCGCGACGACGAAAAGCCGGCCGCGGAAACGCGCGCCGGCTTTTTCGCGTTTGGGATTTTCCTTGAACCCTCTCCTGGAAGGAGAGAGAGGGGCCCGCGCCGAAGGCGTGGGAGGGTGAGGTGTTACGGACTCACCGATTTAAGCTGGAATTCTGGCCACGGGCGGCAGGCGTCTTAACCCCTCACCCTCCCACCGCTGCGCGGCGGCCCCTCCCTCTCCCTCTGGGAGAGGGTTTTTTGACCTCAGCGCCCGAAGGCGGCGGTCAGGCGGTCGAACTGGGCGCGGACCGGGTGCGGGGCCTCGACGCCGGCCTCGGCCTCGACATACATGCGGCGGTCCAGGTGGCGGACACGGTCGTATAGCCGCTCGGAGCGCTGCAGCAGGCTGGCCAGGCCGTGGGGCAGGTCCTCGATCGGGGCGCCGGTTCCGCCCTCGGCCCCTAGCCGGTAGCTTTCGGCGCAGGCGGCCTCGGCGGCCATGTCGCCCTCGCGCACCGCGCGCTGCACCAGCAGCCAGGAGGCGACCTGCATCAGCCGGGTGGTCAGGCGCATGCTCTCGCCGGCATAGGCCAGGGCGGCGGCCTTCGACAGGATCTTGGAATCGTGACGGCCCGCGCCGTCCAGATAGGCGGCGGTCTCCTCGACCAGCTCCATGCCTTCCTCGAAAGTGCGGTCGAACAGTTCGGAGCGGGCGAAATCCTGAATCACGCCCGCGCGCCAGGGCGTGGTCGGCGCGCTCAAATCGGTCATGCTGCTCAGTGCCCCTTCGAAAGGCCGCGGAGGATGTCCCCGCCTGGGAAACGGGGTGCAACCCCCGTGCCAAGCGTCGCGTCCCGTTTCGCGACCTTACCCTTCGAATCTATTCAGAGAGTTTAGTCCAGGCGACCAAAGATCGCATTCGCCGCGTCGCGCCCGGCCCGCTTCTTTTCGAGTTGGGTGCGGGTGCGGGCGATTTCCGCCTCCAGCGCCGCGATCCGCTCCTCGAGTTCGCGGACGCCGTAGATCTCGAGATCCTCGTGCGCGGCGTCGGTCAACGCCTGGCCGCTAAAGCCGCGCGGCTCGACCGGTTCTTCGAACATCGGATCGGTCTCCCTTCGCTTCTGCCCTTTTCGGTCGGTTATCTGACGCCTACCAAGGGTGTGACGCAAGCATGACGGAGTTTTCGCCGATGACCAGCCGCATGACCGCGATCGCCATCGACGGCGGCAAGGGCCCGGCCGAGGCCCTGAAGCCGGTCTCCGTCTCCGTGCCCGAGCCGGGCCCCGGCCAGATCCTGATCCGCGTCCGCGCGGCCGGCGTCAATCGTCCGGACCTGCTGCAGCGCCTGGGTTACTACCCGCCGCCGCCTGGCGCGCCGGACGGCCTCGGCCTGGAAGTCGCCGGCGAGGTCGCCGTCGCCGCCGGCCGCTGGGCCGTCGGCGACCGGGTCACCGCCCTGCTGGGCGGCGGCGGCTACGCCGAATACGCGGTGGTCGACGCCCGCCACGCCCTGCCGATTCCCGACGGTTTCGACTTTGTCCACGCCGCCGCGCTGCCCGAGACGGTGTTCACCGTCTACGCCAATGTGTTCGAACATGGGGCGCTGAAGCTCGGCGAGACCCTGCTGGTGCATGGCGGAACGTCCGGAATCGGCACAACCGCCATCGCCCTGGCCAAGGCGGCGGGGGCCAAGGTCATCGCCACCGGCCGCGGCGCCGACAAGAAGGCCCAGGCCCTGGCCCTCGGCGCCGATGTCGCCGTCGACGCCCTGACCGAGGACTTCGCCCAGGTCGCCAAGGACTATGGCGGCGTCGACGTGGTGCTCGACATGGTCGGGGCCAGCTATTTCGAGAAGAACCTCGAGGCCCTGAACACCGGCGGGCGCATCGTCTATATCGCCAGCCTGGGCGGGGCGGTGATCGAGGTCCCGGTGATGAAGCTCATGCAGAAGCGGGCCCTGATCACCGGCTCGACCCTGCGACCGCGCTCGTCCGACGAGAAGGCGCGGCTGGCGGCCGAGGTCGAGCGCGTGGTCTGGCCGTGGATCGCCGCCGGCCAGATCAAACCGATCGTCGACGCCACCTTTCCCCTGGCCCAGGCCGCCCAGGCCCACGCCCACCTCGAGGCCGGCGCGCATGTCGGCAAGGTGGTGCTGATCGCCTGACGCATCCAAATCGCCGCTCAGCCGCTTTCAGGCGAATGAGCAAGGTGCATATCGGCTGCTCCGGCTGGACCTATGACGACTGGAAAGGCCCCTTCTATCCGGAGACGGTGAAGGCCAAGGACCGGCTCGCCTATTACGTCACCCGCTTCGACACCACCGAGATCAATGGCAGCTTCTATCGGCTGCCGTCGGAAAAGACCGTCGCCGCCTGGGCCGACCAGGCCCCCCAGGGCTTCCTGTTCGCCTGGAAGGTGTCTCGCTACATCACCCACAACAAGAAGCTCAAGGACTGCCGCGACTCGGTCGAGCTGGTGTTCGGCCGCATGAGGCCGCTGGGCGCGCATCAGGGCCCGGCCCTGGTGCAGTTGCCGCCGATGCTGCATCGCGACGACGAGCGGCTGAAACGCTTCCTCGGCTGGCTGCCCCGGACACCCAAGGCCGTCGTCGAGTTCCGCCACCGTAGCTGGTACGACGAGACGGTGTTCGACATCCTGCGCGACCACGGCGCGGCCTTCTGCATCTCCGACCATCATGACGCGCCCGCGCCCTGGGTGACGATCGCCGACCTGGTCTATCTGCGCGGTCACGGCCCGGGCGGCCACTATCACGGCCGCTATGGCGAGGCCGAACTGAAGCGCTGGGCCGAGCACATCCGCCGCTGGCGCGCGGCGGGCAAGACGGTGTTCGGCTACTTCGACAACGACGTCAAAAGCGCCGCGCCCAAGGACGCCGACCGCCTGCTGGACATGCTCCGCGACGACGGCGCCTGATCGCCGTTCCCTTTCTTATCGAAGGGGATTATAGGCTTAAGAGAATATCCCGCCCGGCCGAAAGGTCGGGCGCCGTCATTTCTGGAGCCCGCATGTCCGACATCCTGATGCCCAAGGCGACCGCCGTCTGGCTGGTGGACAACACGTCCCTGACCTTCGAGCAGATCGCCGATTTCTGCGGTCTGCACCCGCTGGAAGTCCGCGGCATCGCCGACGGCGAAGTGGCGCGCGACATCCGCGGCGCCGACCCGATCGGCAACGGTCAGCTGACCCGCGAGGAGCTCGACAAGGCCCAGGCCAGCGCCGACTACCGCATGAAGCAGCAGATCAGCCGCCACGCCGAACTGCTGAAGCCGCAGAAGAAGGCCCCGCGCTACACCCCGGTGTCGCGTCGCCAGGACCGCCCGGACGCCATCGCCTGGTTCCTGCGTCACCACCCGGAAGTGACCGACGCCCAGATCTCCAAGATCCTCGGCACCACCAAGTCGACCATCGACCAGGTGCGTCACCGCACCCACTGGAACGCGGCCAACATCAAGCCGATCGATCCGGTGACCCTGGGCCTGATCGGCCAGCTGGAACTGGACGCCCTGGTCAAGAAGGCGGCCGAGAAGAAGGCCAAGGATGATCTGAAAAAGGGCATCCTGCCCGAGGATCCGACCCTGCGCCCCGCTTCGGAGACCGGCCATCTGCAGGCTCAGGACGAGGAAGAGAAGGAAATCCGCGCCGCGCGGATCGAGCCCAAGGCCGAGGACGTGTTCGGCAAGGCCACCTTCCACGACGACGAAGACGATCTGGAAGACTAGAGTCCACAAGAAAACCCCCGCCCGAGAGACTCGGGCGGGGGCGTTTCTTCAGGGTCTTAGTTGAGGCGGGACCTTAGGCCTTCGATCTCTTCCTTGAGCCTGAGTTTCTGTCGCTTGAGGTCCCTAAGCTTGGTCCCATCGCAGGCGGGCCGGTTCGTCTCTTCCTGAATCGTGCGATCGAGGTTCTCGTGACGGGACCCCAGTTCGCGGATACGGGATTCGATGGCCATGGCGCTCGGCTCCTTGCTGGTTAGGTCGGCTAGTGAACACCCGCTGCGTCCGGCTGTCAGATCACATATGGTTGCGAGCGCCAGCGCTTGACGTGGCCCCGCTTAATCCCGTGACGGACGAAATCGACCATGTCGGACATTGAACGACCCAGGCTGGTGGTGGGAATCTCGGGCGCCTCCGGCGTCGTCTACGGCCTGCGGGCCCTGGACGCCTGCCGCGAGCTGGGCGTCGAGAGCCATCTGGTGCTGTCGAAATCGGCCGCCCTGACCCTGTCGCAGGAAACCGACCTGTCGGTGGCCGACGTCAACGCCAAGGCCGCGGTGACGCACAAGGCCTCCGACATCGGCGCCGCCATCGCCTCGGGCTCGTTCCGCACCCTGGGGATGATCGTCGCCCCCTGCTCGGTGCGGACCATGAGCGAGATCGCCACCGGCGTGACCTCGTCCCTGCTCAGCCGCGCCGCCGACGTCACCCTCAAGGAGCGCCGGACCCTGGTGCTGATGGTGCGCGAGACGCCGCTGCACCTGGGCCATCTGCGCACCCTGACCAAGCTGGCCGAGATGGGGGCGGTGATCGCCCCGCCGCTGCCGGCCTTCTACGCCAAGCCCGCCAGCCTCGAGGAGATGGTCGACCAATCGGTCGGTCGGGCGTTGGACCTGTTCGGCCTGTCCTGGCGTCCGGTGCGGCGCTGGGGCGAGGATCTGGCCACCGTAGTCGAGGGAGACGAGGCGTGAGGCTCTGGGACTGGGCGCTGGAAGTCTATGCGCGACCGAACGCCGCGGAGGCCTGCCTGCACCTGCAGGACGCCCACGGCCAGAACGTGCCCTATCTGCTGTGGGCGGCTTGGACCGCGGCCGAGGGCCGCGCCGTCGACCTCGCCGCCGCCGCCGCCCTGGTCCGCCGCTGGGACGCCGAGGTCGGCGCGCCGCTGCGCGGCGTGCGCCGGGCCCTGAAACCCGCCCAGCCGCCGGTCGATGACGCCGCACGCGAGACCCTGCGCGACGCGGTCAAGGCCGTCGAACTGCAGGGCGAGCGGGTGCTGATGGAGACCCTCGAGGCGGTCTCCGGCCCGCCCGGACCGCCGACGCCGCTTCTCGACGGCCTGTCGGCCGCCGCCCGCGCCCTGGGCGACCCGCCGCGCGAGGCCGCTTTGGCGCGATTGGCCGACGCTCTGTCGTGATTTTTACCGACAGGCAGGCATTGGCGCCGTATCACGCCGCCGGGACCAGTCCTTGGAGGAGCGTCCATGAACGATGACGATCCATCCGCCGACTCCGACGTCTCCCGCGAGCGCCGACTGGCGCTGCTGCGCGAGGAGCACCAGGACCTCAGCGCCGCGGTCAGCGCCCTGGAAGGCCTGCCTCAGCCCGACATGCTGCAGATCGCCCGGCTGAAGAAGAAGAAGCTCAGCCTCAAGGACGAGATCAGCCGGCTGGAAGATCAGCTGACGCCCGACATCATCGCCTAGGCGTGGCGCTTTCCTTTCTCGCCTCAGGCGATAGGCTCGGCGCGCCTCAGGGGGAATTGTTGCCTTGGTCGCCTTGCTCGATCTTTCAGACGCGCCCGTCCGCGCCTTCAGCCTGAGCGAGGGCCCGGCCGTCTATCGCGTGCGGCTGGAGGCGGGCGGCCAGACGGCCGAGGCCCAGCCGATGCTGTGGCCCACCGGCGTCGACCAGATCGATTCCCTGCACGCGGCCGTCGCCCCGGCCCCGGACGTCGACCTCTATGTGCTGTCGAACGTGAAGGTGGCCGGCCCGGGCGCCCACCTGATGGCCGACGGGGCCTATCTGTACGCGCCCACCCTCTTCCCAGCCTATATCCGCGGCTTCACCCGCGACGACATCCTCGTTTCCAGCTGGGCCCATCCCGAGGCGACCACGGGGCGCAAGATCCCGGTCGGCATCGCCGTCGCCCACTTCAACTTCGTGTTCGGCCATTTCCTGCTGGAGATGTTTCCCAAGCTGCTGCTGCTGAAGCACCACCTGCCGCACCTGCGCCGCTATCCGATCCTGCTGCCGTCCAACACGCCGGCCTTCGTCCGCAAGATCATCGCCGAGGTGCTGGGGGCGTGGCCGGTGGTGTTCTACGACTATGAACGCGAGCACCTGGAGGTCGAGCGGCTGATCGCGCCGGGGATGTGCCATGTCGACTACCAGTTCCACCCAGCCTTCACGGCGCTGATCGATCAGCATGTGCGCTGGGCCCATCGCCCCGCCTGGGCCGACGTGCCGACCGGCCTGAAGGCCGTGCTGCGGGGTCGGCCGCCGCTGCCCACGGGCCAGGCCGGCCGCCGGCTGTTCGTCAGCCGCCGCCACACGCCGTCGGCGTTCCGCTCGCTCGAGAACGCCGCCGAGCTCGAGGCCATCGCCCGCGCGCACGGGTTCGCCGTGGTCCATCCCGAGACGCTGAGCTGGCGCCGTCAGGTGCGGCTGTTCTCGGGGGCCGACTATGTGATCGGCGAGTTCGGCTCGGGCATGCACAACACGCTGTTCTCGCGGCCCGGGACCCAGGTGGTCTGTTTCAACTGGATCGTCGAGGTGCAGTCGCGCATCGCCAATTTCCGCGGCCAGGGCGTCGGCTATCTGCTGCCGCCGGACAACCAGCCGCGGCTGTTCTCGCTCGA
>JAQGIN010000368.1 GCA_028291125.1 Caulobacter sp. | reverse complement strand
GCAAGGCGGCCAGGCCGATGACGTTCTGCCAGCCGAAGCTCTTGGCCAGCAGCGGCGCGAACAGGGCCGCCAGGGCGGTGCCGGAATTGCCCGCTCCGGCGATGCCCAGGGCCAGGCCCTGATGCTCTTGCGGATACCAGCGCGAGGCCAGCGGCAGGGCGACGGCGAACGAGGCCCCGGCGACGCCGAGCACCAGGCCCAGGGCCAGCACCTGATGATAGCTGTGGATGCCGATCATCCAGGCCAGGACCAGGCCGGTCAGAACGATCAGCTGGCTGATCATGCCGGTGCGCTTGGGGCCGATGCGGTCGACCAGCACGCCGTTGACCAGCCGCAGAAAGGCCCCGGCCAGCACCGGCACGGCGACCATCAGGCCCTTCTGGGCGGGGTCGAGGTGGAAGTCCTTGGCGATCGCCACGCCCAGCGGGCCGAGGATCACCCAGACCATGAAGCTGAGGTCGAAATACAGGAAGGCGGCGAACAGAGTCGGCGTGTGGCCGGCCTTGAGGAAATCGCGAGAAAGCATGGGAGCCCTCGGTGATGCGTGTCTGCGAGAGGGAGCGCGTCAGCGCCCGGCGGGTGACCGCATCCGAGCGGTCGTCTCTGGCAGCCACGAACGCCGTTGTCCGAAGGCCTGACCTCAGTGAGTACGGGATGGCCGGCGAAGTCACGCGCCATGCTGCAGCGCGGCGCCGATGCGCGCCGCTTCGCGCGGTTGCTCAGCAATCAGGCGACGACGGCGCCTCAACTATGGGCAGTTGGGCCTAGCCGCGCGCCCGGCCGATAGCGAATCCGGCGGCGTAGGCTCGGGCGGCGTCGGGATCGAACGGCGCGCCGTCGAACAGCGCGGCTGCCGGGGCCGGCGCGTCGGCGAACACCATGGCCGGGTCGAGCACGGGGCCAAGCGACAGCGCCGCCGCGCGGAACAGGTCCGGGCGATAGACCTGGTCGGCGACGGCGGGGAAATCCACGTCGGCCGCGATCTGCCCCCAGCGGGCCATCTGCGACAGGAACCACAGCGCATGCTCGCGGCGCGGCAGGCCGGCGGCGTCGCGGTGGAAGACGATTTCCCGCTTCAAGGCGCGGGCCAAAAGCTCGGGCGCCGCGCCGACATGGTCGGGACGGGCCAACAGCGCGACGAGTTCGGCGTGGTTGCCCGGTTCGTCGGCCCAGGCCGAGGCGCGGATCAGGGCCCCTAGCACCGCCCGCAGCTCGTCGGGATGCCGCCGCGCCCAGGCGGCGGTGAGGCCGAACACCTTGTCCGGGCCGCCGGGCCAGAATTCCGACGCCGAGATCAGGATCTCGCCCAGGCCCTCGCCGACCGCGGCGGCGTTCCACGGCGCCCCGACACAGAAGCCGTCGACGCCGCCCGACCGCAGGTGCTCGACCATGCGCGGCGGCGGCGTCACCACCAGCCGCACGTCGCGGTCGGGGTCGACGCCCGCCTGGGCCAGCCAATAGCGCAGGGCGTAGTTGTGCATCGAATAGGGAAAGACCACGGCGAAGGTCAGCGGCGGCGCGCCTTGCGCCTGGCGCGCCTGGATCAGCCGGGCCAGCGGCGCGGCGGTGATCGGCGTCGCGGCCATGCCGTCGGGGTCCAGCGCCCGCAGGGCCGCCGCCAGGGCGGTCGAGACGGTGATGGCGGCTCCGTTGAGGTTCAGGGCCAGCGGGGCCAGCATCGGCACCGGATCGACCCCCGCCGTCGCCGCCAGCGCCATCGGCGCCAGCATGTGGGCCCCGTCCAGCGCCCCGACCGCCACCTTGTCGCGAATGGTCGCCCACGACGCCTCGCGGCTGAGCGTCACCGCCAGTCCCTCCTCGGCGAACAGGCCCAGCGCCTTGGCCACCACCAGCGGCGCGCAGTCGGTCAGCGGGATGAAGCCCAAGGTCAGGTCGGCCAGCCCGCTCACGAGTCGCCGCCCTTGAGAATGCTGGCGAAGGCCAGCAGATCGGCGGCCACCGCCCCGATCGGCCGGCCCTTGTCCATGGCCAGCTTGCGCAGCAACCGATAGGCGCCGTCCTCGTCCAGGCCGCGCTCCTTCATCAGCAGGCCCTTGGCCCGCTCGACGATCTTGCGCGACTCCAGGTCGGCCTTGGCCTTGGCCAGGTCGCCGCGCAACTGCTGGGTCAGGGCGAAGCGGCTCATGGCCACGTCAAGGATCGGCCGCACGCGGCTGGGGGCCAGGCCGTCGACGATATAGGCGGCGACGCCGGCCCGGACCGCCTGTTCGGCCAGGCCCGGCTCCGAGCGGTCGACGAACATCACCACCGGCCGCGGATTGCTGTGGCTGGACTCGCGCAGGCTCTCCAGCGTGTCGCGGTCGGGGCTGTCGGCGGCGATGACCACCACGTCCGGCGCGAAGGCCGCGACCTCGCGCTCGTCGAAGACCGTCGCCCGACGCACCTCGAGCGGCTGGATCCCCGCCAAGCCCTCGGCCACCAGGGCGGCGCGGGCGGGATCGGGGTCGATGACGAGAACGCGCATGCTGACGGCCTAGAGAGGATCCCGCCGGTTTGGGAACGCCTTCCCCGCGAGGGACGGCCAGTTTGAGCCAGAAGCCTTAAATTTGGGCACTCGTGGCGGACGGGGCGGTGAACCCCAGGAGCCGTCGCCAGTTATAGGCCTGGGCCGGCGCGTTCCTTGATGTCGGCGTGGAGCCGGAGGAGCGAGCATGCCGCGTGGCGACAAGTCCAAATACACCGACAAGCAGGAACGCAAGGCCGACCACATCGCCGAGGGCTACGAAGACAGGGGCATCTCGGCCCCGGAAGCCGAACGGCGCGCCTGGGCCACCGTCAACAAGGACGACGGCGGCGGCAAGAAGGCCGGTGGTTCGGGGCGCGGCCAATCGACCGGCCACCCTGCGGCCCACAAGGGCGGGGAAAAGGGCGGCGAGGCTTCGGCGTCGCGGTCGGCGGCGGAGCGGTCGACCTCGGCCAAGAAGGCCGCAGCGACCCGCAAGCGCAACGCCGAGCGCCACACGCATCATTGACGGCGTCGCGGCGGCATGGAGCTCATCCGCGCCCTGATCGGTCCGGACAACGGCGACGCCTCGGCCGCCCAGCTCTGCGTCCGCGCCGTGGTGCTGTTCGTGTTCGGGATCGTCTGCATCCGCATCGCCGGTCGACGGACCTTCTCGCAGATCGCGCCGCTCGACATCATCGTCGCCATCATCATCGGCTCGAACCTCAGCCGCGCCATGACCGGCAAGGCGCCGTTCTTTCCCGGCCTGGCCGCCACCCTGGTGATCGTCGTTCTGCACCGTCTGCTGGCCATGGCCACCCTGCGCTCGAACGTCCTGGCGCGATGGATCAAGTGCGAGCCGGTAATCTTGGTCCGCGACGGCGCCGTCGACCGGGAGGCGATGGCCCGGCACGGGATCAGCGACAGCGACCTGGCCGAGGGCCTGCGCATGGAGCAGGTCGAGACCGTCCAGGACATTCGCCTCGCCACGCTCGAGGGCGGCGGCAAGATTAGCGTGGTGCCGAAATAGTCCTAGGTCTCCACGAGCGTCCGCAGCCGGCCCAAGGCGTCGTCCCACTGGGCCGACACGGTGTCGAGGTAGGCGCGGGCGTCGAGCAGCGGCGCGGGGGCGTAGGCGAACTGGCTTTCGCGGCCGACCCGAAGGCTGCTGACCAGCCCCGCCTTTTCGAGCACATGCAGGTGCTTGGTGACGGCCTGGCGGGTCAGCTGGGTGTCGGTCGATAGCTTGGCGATCGAGCGCGTCCGCCCGTCGCTCAGCCGCATCAGCAGCGACAGGCGGGTGCGGTCGCCCAGCGCCGCGAACACCGGCGCCGGGTCCAGGTGGCGCCGGGCGCTAGGATTCGACATGGGCCTGGATGTTCTTGACCTGCTGCGTCCAGCCCCCGTCGTTCATCCGGAAGGCCTCGTCGCGGCGATGGGCGGGGATGGCGTCGAAGCCGGACTCGGAGACCACCAGGCGGGTGCCCTCCCCCTTCGGCTCGAGCCGGAACTCGACCAGGGTCGGCGGCTCCACCGAATAGTCGACATCCGGATCGATGCCGTAGGGGTGCCAGGTGAAGGAAAACAACCGGGGGCGATCTATCGTCACCACCTCGGCTTGCCAAATGACGTGCTCATAGCCGGGATGGGTGATGCGGCCGCGGGCCGGCTGGCCCGCGACAAACGGCCCATCCATCTTCACCCGGAACCATTCGCCGAACTCGACATGGTCGGTGAGCGCGCGCCAGACCCGGTCGACGGGCGCGCGCAGGTCGATGGTCTTTTCGATGCGATCGGTCATATTGGCAACCTCCTGGTTGCCAATACATGCCATCGCGGCGCGACATGCGCAACCCTTCGGTTGCCTTTAGGTCCGAGCCGGACCGAACCGCGCGATCAGGTCATAGGCGTCGCCGGGGAAGGTCTGACGCACATAGGTGATGTGCTCCTCGCCGCGCCAGGTGCGGCGTTCCAGCGACAGGCAGGCCGCGCCGGCCTCCAGGGCCAGCAGGTCGGTGATCTCCAACTCGGCGTTGACCGCGGTGATGCGGTGCTCGGCCTCGGTCCACGGCACGTGGCCCAGCAGCCAGGTGCCCGGCGGGGTGACGGCGAAGTCCACCGACGCCGCCTCGGGCACGGCGGTCAGGTTGATCAGGCGATCCTCCAAGGCGAACGGGCGGTTGTCGGACAGGTGCAGCACCCGCAGCGCCAGCAGGTCGCCGGCCCCGG
>JAQGIN010000365.1 GCA_028291125.1 Caulobacter sp. | reverse complement strand
TGGGCGTGCGGGATAAGGCGAGCCATCTGGGCGGCGAAGTCGACGCGCATGAAGTCGTTGTCGCCCAAGGCCACCAGGGTCGGGGCCTTGATCGTCTTGACCGCCTCGGGCCGCCAGCCAGGCCAGGCGCCCAGCATGACATTGAGCTTCTCGACCACCCGGTCGAACGATTTGGGGTCTGGATTGACCCGCTCGTAGACAGCCTTCCAGCTGGCGAACTCCGCCTCGGTCGGCAGCAGAGGGATGAGCTGGGGCGAGGGAACTTGGGTCGGGTCACGCTGTAGGGCCACCAACTCCGCCTGCATGCCGTCGAAGGTATAGGGCGCGCTGACCGGAACCAGGCTGGTCACGCGGTCTGGGTGACGGATGGCCAGACCGGTCAGGATCATGCCGCCGAGGCTGTGACCCAAAAGGTGGGCCTTGCCCACCTTCAGGTGATCCAGCACCGCGCGGACGTCCTCGACCATCTGCTCCATGCCGGGAGGGGTGGGGCGGTCGGCCGTGTGGCCGTGCCCTTGCGGCTCGATGGCGATCACGGGACGATGCTTGGCCAACCGGGGCAGCAGGTCCGGCGCGAAAGCGATCTCGATGGGCATCAGGCCGCCCGCGACCAGCACCATCGGCGTGCGGCCGGTCAGGGGGCCGCCGTGGATCTCATAGTAGACGCCCAGGCCGTCGGACATCGCGCGCCCGCTTTCGAACGTCTGCATAGCAAATCCTCTATCGCTGCGGCCGGCGCTCGCGGCCAGGAACGCGCCCGCGCCGAGGACGAGCCGTCGGTCGAGATTTGGGCGGTTGTTAAAAGGGTTTTTGGGCTGGGTCATGGCCTTGTCGGTCCTGTACGCCCCTAGGACGAGCGGGGAGCGACAGATCCGACACGCGGGGGAAAGAAACTTTTCCCGTTCGCCCATCGACGGCGATCACCGCGCCCAGGGTCTGATTGTCTTTCCAGAACGGTTCTTGACGTGAGCGCCGCCCCCTTTCCCATCTGAGCGGGGCAATCCCGAGCCTCCGCTAGGATAGAACGTCGCCCGGATCCCGAACTGCGGGCCAGCAGGCGGCCGACGGCGCTGGCGCGCACCAGCGAAACGCCCCAGGTGAAGCGGAAGGCGGCGTGGCGGGAGATCTGCCAGGTCGCGCCGGGGCCGGTGCTGGCCAGGGCCAGCCAGGTCTTGTCCGGCTCGGAGGTGTGGCGGTTCTGACCAAAGCCGGCGTCGAGGAACCAGAACGGCGACAGGCTCAAGGTCCTGGCCAGGCCCCCGACAACGGTGGCGCGGCAAGCGCGGTGGCCGAGATGCCGCCAGTCCGGAGGCGGCGATCCTGACCCTGCGCGAGGTCGAGGACGGCCCCCTTCTGGCCAGCGTCTGGGTCGAGCCGGCCGGCGACGACGTCTGGTATGTGGGCATGCTGACCGTGAAGCCCGATCTGCAGACCGCCGGCCTGGGCCGGGCCCTGATCGACATCGTCGAGTCCTACGCCCGGGCCCGCGGCGGCCAACGGCTGAAGATGACCGTGGTCCACATCCGCGACACCCTGATCGCCTGGTGCGAGCGCCGCGGCTTCCACCTGACCGGCGCCGAGGAGCCCTTCCCGCACGGCGAGGAATTCGGCATCGCTGCGCGGCGACCTGAAGTTCGTGGTCATGGAAAAGGCGCTGTAGGAGCCCCAGATCCTCTCCCCGAAGGGGGGTGTCGGCGCAGCCGACGGAGGGGAAGTCCCCCGGCGTCCCGGGGTCTTCCCCAACGGCCTTCGGCCAATCCCCTAAGGACTCCCGACAGGCGAATCTCCAACACCCCGAGGGACGAACGCTGCTACAGTCAAGCTGTCGCCAGTTCCCCAAGGCGGTAACGCCTTAAACTGGACCCGTCATCATGTCGCCTCGTCACCTGACCACCCTGTTCGCCGGGGCCGCCTTCGTGGTCGCCAGCCTGGCCGATCCCGCCGCCTTCGCCCAGACGTTCACCCCGTCGGTGGGCGCCACGCCGCCGCCCCTCACGGCCCCGAGCCCCACCAACGGCAAGCCCTCCTTCTTCACCCCCGGCCCGTTGGGCTCCAACGTCCCCGTCCCCGTTGGCCCGACACCGACGCTGGCAATCTCCCCGACGCGCGCGGTTCCGCCCCCCAGCGCGCCCAGCGTCGGGTTCGGCTACGTCGCCAACCCCAACGCCCCCCTGCCGGTCATGTCGACCCTCATAATCGTGCCGACCCCCGGGATGCTGAAGCAGTCCATCGCCGCCGCCGCCCGGACCGCAGCGGCGACTCCGGGCTTCGCCAGCTTGAGCGCCGCCCAGAAGACCGCCCTCATTCAGGCGGCGATCGCTCGCCTCCTGAGCAGCAGCGGCGCCTCGCCGGCGGTGATCGGCGCGGCCCTGATCGAGGCGGTGACCGACAACAGCATCAGCGACGCGGTGGCGGTGGCGGTGGCCACAGCCGTGTCGCCCGGCCTCGGCGCCCAGGTGGCGGCGGCGCAGACCTTCACCCCCACCGTCGTCGCCCCGACGGCCTCGACCTCCGCCACGCCGTCGATCAGCATCCTGACCAGCCTGCAGACCACGAGCAGCACCGGAACGACGGGAACCACCCCGACCCCCACCCCGCCGCCGGCCCCCTTCGACCCCTGCGCCGGGGTGATCGCCGCCTATTGCGGAGGGTAGGGGCTAGCCGCTCCCACCAGCCATCACCCCCGTCTTCGCGGGGATGATGGCTGTCGGGGCCCCCTAGGTGTAGCCCTCTTCCAACGTCGCCAGGCGCTCGGCCTGGTCCTCGACGATCAGCGGGTTGATGACGTCGTCCAGGGCGTCGCCCTCCATCACCTTGGCCAGGTTGTAGAGCGTCAGTTTCAGCAAACCTCGGATCATGTTGGCCAGCTGAGTGCGTTGCTTGACCAGCAGGTCGCGCGTCCGATGCAACGCCAGGGCCGCCTGCTGCTGCTCGGACTTGATCGATGCGAACCGCATCGTCGGTCGGGTCACCGTCTCGCAGATCGCCCCGGCGTTATTGGCGTCGGTCTTGCCGCGCTTCACATAGGGTTTCACGTAGGCTGGCGGCATCAACCGCATCAAGCAAGGCTGCAGCTTGCCAAAGAAGGGCAGAACCTGCGCTCGCCGCAGGGCCTTCCTGACGACAACGCTCCCAGCAGCGTCGATCGCGTGAACCTGAAAAACGTTCTTGGCCAGGTCCAGGCCGATTGTTGTAATCTCCATGGGGGCGGCTCCCTTCGCTCGTGGTTGCTTTCGACAGCGCCCACAAGTTTGGCGCTCAGATGCCGTGAGCGGGAGCCTTCCACCCCATCTGGATTCTGGAGAGAGGCTAGAGTCTGTTCCTGGCGCGGAGCCGCTGTGAGCGTGCAACAAAGATCTCGATGAAATGAAAGCCCGCGGTGGCCGAGGCCCTAGTCGCGAGGCTCGCCATTTTCCCAGAAATAAGCGTCCCGCACCGGATCATAGAAGTAGAAGCGACCCACGCTTCGATCGAAGAACTGCCGGCGGGCGGGCGCATAGGGCGTGGCGACGGCGCGCGACGGCGCGTCGCCGCGGTCGGTGGCGACGTCGTTGTTTTCGTTGGTGGGGCCAGCGGCGCGATCGACCGAATGGGCTGGCGCTTCGTAAAAGACCGTCGCCCCGGTTTCGCCCGGCACGGTGGCGGCGAAGCGGGAGGTGTCCGCGCCGACCAGGGTGATGAGTTTGGAGAACCGGTTGGGGCCGTACTTCTCGTCCTCGGCGACGTCGAAATCGAGTTGCAGCTGCACTTCGCAGAGCAGGCCGTTGGGCCGCACCTCCTGGGTGATGCGCGCGATGCCGCTCAAGCGGTCGTGCACCTCCTCGCGGCAAGCGGCGTTGTCGGGCCACAGATAGTAGTAGCGCCCGATGAGGTCGTAATTGGCGTTGGATTCGTCACGCCGCTTCAGGTCATAGACCGCGACCACATCGCGCCCGCACCGATCGGCCGCTTGCGGCGTCATGCGCTGCACGCCCCGGTAGGAGGCCTTGAAGGCGAGGGAGGCGGCGAACCCCCGGGCCTGTTCGCAATCGCCCCTGAAGGCGGTTTGGGCCTGGACCTGGGTCGCCCCCGCCAGGAGCACGGCGGCGGCCGCCGCCGCAAAGGATCGCGTGGCTTTGGTCATGGTCTTGCTCCTTGGCAGGTGGCGACGGCGCGCACCTGGCAGTAGTTGACGCCGTTGGGGCAGAGGGTGTCGCCGCTGCGGACCGACACGGTCTCGCCGCCCTCGCTGGCGCAGGCGGCCCGGCCGGCCACCTCCACCGAGGGGTTGAAGTCCATCGTTGGATCGACCTTTACGAAGGCCGACGCCGTCCAGGTGCGCAGGGCCGGCCGTGGCGGCGGCGCGGGCGCCGCCGCGGCGGGACGCGGAGGCGGCGTGGTCGCCGGCCTTGGCGATATGCGAACAGGCGGCGGGACGCGCCTGGGCGCTGCGACCTTGGCGGCCGCTGGTTTTGCGCCGGGCTCGATGCGGGCCTTCTTCGGCGCCGGGGGGACGACCGGCGCGACGCGCTTGGACGGCTGGGCCTTGCTCGCGGGTGGTTTGGCGCCTGTCTGGCCGCCGACCTTGGCGGGGGGCGGCTTGGCCTTGGGCGCGACGGCTTTCCGCGCGGGCGCTGGCTTTGCCGCCGCCTTTGGCTCGACCGGCTTTTCGGCGCGTTTCTCGACAGGCGGCGCGGGCGGCGCCGCGATCGCGACGGGCGGCGGCTTTGCGGCCGCATCGATGCGAGCGAGGCCGCGCTCACCCTCGCGCTGCAGGACCGAGGCGTCGCCAAGCTGCGCCACCCGGGCGTAGAGGCCGCGCGCCTGCGCCAGCCGATCGGCGTCGCCGCCGGCCTGCGATTCCAGAAGCTGGGCGAGGGCGAGCACGGCGTCGGCGCGACTGCCGGCGGCGGCCTGGCGAAGGCGCGCCTCGGCGGCGGCTGGGTCGGGCGCCCGGCCACCCTCGCCGTGGGCCAGCATCTGGCCAAGGGCCAGGGCCGCATCGTCGCGCGCCCGCGCCGTGTCGGGCCGGCCGTCGTCGACGGTGGCGGCGGCCCGTTGCAGCCATCCCAAGGCCTGATAGGCGTAGGCCCCGCGGTCGGCGTTGGCCGTCTCGCCGGCGCGCAGACGATAGAAGGCGCCCAGCCGCTCCATGGCCGCCGGCTCGCCGGCCGCGGCCCGCGCCGTGGTCTGGGCGTCAAACCGTTCAGGCAGGCCTAGACCCTGGGCCGGCGCGCCCGCGCAGCGCAGGCGCCAGCCGCCGGCGGCCAGGAGCCATTGGCAACCTGCCGGCGCGAGCGGGGAGACGGCCTTGGGCGCATCGGCGCGGGGCGCAGTTTGCGGACGCGGACCAAGCTTGGGCGCGACCAGGGCGACAGCGGCGGTCACGGCCACAAGGCCAAGAGCGCCGGCCCACCAGCCGAACCGGCGTCGGGCCGGCGCCTCGCGGGCGAGCGTCAGCGGCGCCTCGGCGCCCCCCAGGGCGGTTTCGAAGGGGTCGGGCTTGGCCGCTGGCGGCTGCGGCACGACAAGCGCGTCGGCCTGCGGATCTGGCGGCGGAATGACGACGCGCGTCCTCGCAAGCGGTTCGAACCAGGGGGCGTCCTCGGGCGCGGGCTCGGGCCCAAGCGCCAGGCCGGCCAGCCAGACTCCGGCGCTGGCCGGGCGGGCTGTCGCGGCCGGCGCCAGGCCCGCCTCGATCCCGGCGCGCAAGGCGGTGGAGACGGCGACGTCGTTTGGCCAGGCATTGTCGCCGGCCAGGCGGGCGGCGAGGTTGGCGGCCGGCGGCGCGTGGCCGGTCAGCAGGCGCTGGAGAAGAGCGCTGGCGGCGTAGAGATCCGAGGCCGGGCCGATGGGGCGCCGAAGGGCGCCGTCATGGGCCTCGGGCGGCGCGTAGCCCGGTTCGACCAGGCCACGCTGACCGCGCAGCACGCGGAAGAACGGCCGGCGATCGACCATGAATCCGGTCAGGCGAACCTCACCGCCGTCGATCAGCACGGCCCGGGGCGACAGATCCCCATGAATGACGCCCGCGGCGTGCAACTCCCCAAGCGCCTTGGCCAGGCGTCGGGCGAAGGCGGCCACGACCGGCTCGGTCACGATCCCGGGGTGGTCGGCCAGCCAGGCCTCGAGGGTCAGGCCCGGCGCTGATTGCAGCCAAAAGCATCCGCCCGCCGCCCGGCTGACGGCCTGGACCCGCAGGGCCGCGCGCGGCGCGGCGGCCTGGAGCCGACGCCCAAGAGCCTCGAAGGCGTCCAGCGCGGTCGCGTAGCGGTCAGCCGCCTCGGGGATCGCCGTCAGTCGCCCGCCGATTTCGCGCACGGCGCCGGCCGGGACGAAGCGCACGGCCTCCAGGGTCTCGCCCTCGACGGCGAACGTCTCCAGGGCGCCGTCGCGACGCCGAGGCCGCAGGCGCAGGGGCCTCCGGAAGCCATCGAACTTCAGACGTAGCGGCGCCTCGGCCTGCGAGAACCTCATCGGATGTCTCCGCAGTCGACGATCGCCCGGGTCGCCGCCTCGATGATCTCGTCGGACTCCGGCGCTGGCGGGGTCTCGATGGGGACGAGGGCGACGCGGATCGGCGTGTCCGAACCGTCGCGACGCCAAACGCTTTGAGCGCCGCCGCCATTGAGTCCGAGCGTGGCGCGCATCAGAGCGGGGTCGGCGGCGAGGCCGGAGCAGGCGAAAAAGTGCGGCCAGTCGCGGGCGGCGGGGCTGCCGGCCGCGACGTTCACGGTGAGCCAGCGCGGGGCCGTAGCCTCGATGCGCGGGGCGGGCGATGGCCGCGACATCCACGCGCCAAGTCCGAGAGCGGCCAGCCACAGCGCGGCGATGGCCAGGGACGGGGCCCAAGGCTTCATATGCCGCCTCCCGCGATCCAGGCCCGGGCGGCGGGCGAGCGCAGTATGGCCGCGGCCACCGCCAGGGCCGGAGTCTGGGTCTGACGCTTGTCCTGCAGATTGACCACGATGGTGAGCCCCCGCAGCGGCCGGCCGTCGGCTTGACGCAGGGCGACCACGGCGACGGCGTGACCATCGAGCAGCGGCGGCTCGACCGGACGCAGCGGCAGCGTGACGACGCGCCCGTCCGGTTCCGGCGCGAAGTCCCCGGGCTGGCAATGACGGTAGCCGCAGGCATAGCGCTGCATCTCCGCCGCCGCCTGCTGCGCCAGGTCGCGCCGGCCGGCGACGCGCACCCGGCAGCGGGTCTCCTTGAGGCTAAGGATCTGCCGCGTCGCCTCGGCCCGATCGCGAGGGGCGACAAGGCCGAACTTGAGCCCTCCGGCGGCCGCGTCCCAACGCAGGCCGCAGTCGCTGCGGGCAAGCTGCAACAGCAGGGCCGCGCCTGGCTCGCTGGGGACCTCGCCGGCCACCTTCATGGTGCCGGTCTTGCCAAACAGCGCGACGTTGGGACCATACCCCATGGCGGCGAACTCGCGGCCAAGCCAGGCGGCGGTGCCGCTCGTCACCACGCGAGACAGGCCGTCGAGCACGGTGGCGCGCATCTGCGGGCTGCGCATCGGCAGGCTGGCGGCCGGCGGGCTGGCGTCCGGCGTGAAGCGGGCGCGCACCTGGCGGCCGATGACGATCCGCGAATAGGCCTCGGCCATCTTGATGGCGCTCCAGGTCGAGCGGCTGCCGCCCAGCCCGGCCATGAGATAGTCATTGCGCAAGGATGCGATCGCGTCGAACCCCAGGCGCTCGCGCTCGGGCGAGGCGCCGGCCAGGGGCGAGGCGCAGGGCGGCGCGGCGCCGCTCAACCCGCGCCAGACGGCGACGTCATAGCGGCAGCCGCCGCCTTGACCGGCGTCGACGTCAAACAACCTGGCCAGACGATCCGCCCAGGCTGGACCGCGTCCGGGCGGCGGCCGCAGGACCCAGCCGAACGGCCCCGGCGCGCTCGCCTCGCCGAAGACGGGCAGGGGCGGGGTGTCGGTGCGGCTGCGTCCCTCCAGCGACCAGGCCTCGACCGGCGGCGGCTGGGCGCGCGGCGGCTGCGGCGGCGCGGCCGGGGTGCGATAGGCCAACATCATCAACGCCAGGGCGTAGCGGTTGTTGGAATGCTCCAGGAAGGTCGGGAAGTCGGTCATGCCAAGGCCGTGGTTGTCGAACCCGCCCTTGCCCAGGTCCATGCCGAGCACGGTGCGGATACGGCCGGTGGCGCCGCCTTGCATCTTCAGGGTCGCCAGCCCCGGGTCGGCGTCGAGGATGGCCAAGGAGAACGGCCCCTTGACCATGGAGCCGACGGGCAGGCGCTCGAAGTTGTGGTTCTGGGCGAGCAGGTTCTGGCCGCGGTGCGTGCGGCGCTGGGCGGGGGCGAGGTCGGTATCGGCCAAGGGCCAGGAGGCGACGGCCAGCACCTGGCCGCTGGTGGTGTCCATGATCGTCACCGCCGCCTTGAAGGCGTCGCCAGCCTCCTGCTCGGTTCCAGGTGGTCGGCTGGCGAGCACCGTGGCGGCGCCGGCCGACAGGGCGTCCTGCGCCGCCTGTTGCAGGCCCGCGTCAAGCGACAGCCGCAGGGGCGTGGGCGGCCGACCGGCCATCACACGTTCGACCGGCTGCGCCAGCGGCTGCAGGGCTGGGAAGTAGGCGCGCGCGCCCGAGGGCTCGCTGTGGGCGATGTCGCTTGCTCCGCCATCCAGGCGCAGGCGCAACACCGACTGGCCGGTTCGCAGGGTGAGGGTTTCCCCCGGCGGCAGGGGGGTGAGGGTCACGTCACCGTCGGCGCGCGGACGCACGTCGCGGACGCCGACGCGGATTTCCAGGATCGACGGGGTTTGGACGCGCACGACGGCCTGGTCGCCGACCAGGATCACCGAGCCCAGGGCGTGAGGCGGCGCGTCGCCGTCCTTCAGGCAGATGGACAGGGCGCGGCGCGGCCCCAGCGCGCCGACGCGGCGCGTCGGCATCAGGATGTCGCAGGCGGTGGCGCCCGCGCCTTGCGGTTCGAGCAAGATCGGGGCCGACGGCGGATCGCTCAGCGGCTGCAGGCGCAGGCCTGGCGCGGCGCCGCCGCGGAACAAGATCGGCCCACCCCAGGCGCCGCCGCCCGAGAACGGTTGGTCGATGTGGTGGGCATAGGGGTCGATGCCCTCGACCCACTGGCCATCGTCGCTGAGACGCCAGACCGCCGGGTTCTGTAGGTCGTTGCGCAGATCGGAAGCGTTGACGAAGGCGCGCAGACGCCGATCGCCGCCGACGGGGCCGTCGCGCAAGGCGATCTGCGGCTCGCCATTGGCGTCATAGCGCACCGACAACCACTGTCGCTGGGCGATGGCGTCGACCAGACGCTCATAGCCGCTGACGAGGCCCTGACCTGACGGCCGGCCCAGAGCGGCGAGCACCGCCGGAGCCGCGGCGACGAGGGCGACGATGGCGGCCAGAGGCGCGGCGACGGCCAAGATCCGGGTCCGCCGCGCAAGGCGTTTGGTTTGGCGGCTCATGGCTTGGCCTGCGAGGATCGTTCGGCCAGGCCCCAGGCGGCCAGAGCGACGAGCACCGCCCCCTCCAGCAGGTCGCCGCCGGACGTCGGGGCCAGGAGGTAGGCGTTGCGGCCGGTGAAGGGGACCAGCTGCAGGTTGGCCAGGGTCATATAGGCGGCGGCCCCAAACAGGCACCAGAGGGCGAGCAAGCCGGTGGCGCGTTGCGCATCGAGGGGGGCCAGGCGCGTCAGGGACCACAGGGCGATGGGCGCGCCGGCCAGCAGCGCCAGGAACAGGCCGGTGGCCAGACGTCCGAACGGGGACATCAGGTGGACGGCGGTCAGGTTGTCGGTGGCCTGTACGGGCTTGAGCGCGCTGAGGTTGGCCGGCGAAAGATAGCCGCGCCCAAGCAGGGAGCCCGTGTAGTCGGAAAGCTGAGCCGACCAGATCTTCAGGGCTTGCGCCTCTGTCGAGACGTCCGCCCCTAGGGCCTCGGGGGCGGCGATCAGGTAGAGCCGCAGCAGGTTCTGGCTGGCCTTGGCCTGGCGGTCGAGCGTCACCAAGGCCTGCTCGTCGCTCAGGCCGCGCCGCATCTGGGCGCTCTGACCCAGACGATCGGCGTGGGCGGCGCCGACGGCGCCCAAGATCGGCAGGACGAGCAGGGCGGCCATCGCCGCGGCCGCCGGCGCCGCCCAGGGCAGGCGCATGATGCGCCGACGCCAGGCCAGGCCGGCGGCCACCCCGCCGATCGGCAGGAACATCAGGGCGTAGCCGCTGTCGCGTACGGTGAACGGGACGATGAAGGTCGCCATGGTGAGCAGCGCCCAGAAGACGATCGGGCGGCCCCACCCGGCCGGCCGCGCTTCGCAGGCGGCCAGCAGCCGGCCAAAGCCGATCAGGATCAAGGGCGTGTAGACGACGCTGATCGCCAGCACAGTCACCCCAAGGTCGATGCGCTCCTTCCAGCCGACGGCGCCCACCGCCAGGCGGGCGGCCAGGACGATGACGAGCAGCAGGACGCCGGACAGCCAGGGTGATCCAGGCTCGGGGGCGCCGTCTCGCCGGCGAGCCAGAGCGGCCAAGGGGGACGGAGCGCCGCCCTTGGCCGGTGGCGTGTTCGCCGCGCGCCAAAGGACGGCCAGACCCCAGGCGGCGAGCAGCAGCAGGGCCAGGATGCTGAGGCGATGGGTCCAGGCCAGGGCGACGGCGGCGGCCAGCGGCGGGGCCAGATCGAGCGTCAGATCGCCGGGCCTGCGCGGCTCGCCGGCCCGCGCCCAGGCCAGCAGGGCGGCCGGAACGGCGACATAGGCGACGGCGGCGTCGCCGAGGATTTCGCGCCAGTTAAGCGTCGGGTCGGCTTTGGCGGCGGCGAGGCCGATCAGAAGTCGCAAGGCGAGCAACCATTGCAGCAGGCTAAGGATCGTCCACAAGGCGGGGCGACGATGGAAGAGATCGCGGCGCGCCAGGAGAAGGCTGGCGGTCCAGGCCAGGACGATCAGCACCGCCGGCCAAGGCGTCGCCAGCCGATCGAGCGCCAGGTGCACGGTGCGCAGGGCGACGCCGGCGGGCGCGTCCAGTTTGGCGTGGGTGAAGCGGGCGCAGGCCGGCCCCTGGGGCAGGGTTGGCGCGGCGCGAAGGGCGTCGGCGGTGAGGCCGCCGACAACGCTTGTTTCGAGCCCAAGGCGGCGCGGCGGCGCGCCGCGCTCGCAGCGGCCGACGATCTCGGTGGGTGGGGTGGCGAAGGTGATGTCGGCCTTGCCGTCGCGCTCGGCCAGGGTCAGGCTGCGACGCAGCTGCAGGCGGCCGCGGCGCGCGTCCGGTCCGTCGAGGACGCCGTCGACGAAACGCGGCTCGAAAATCTCGGCCCTGATCCCGGCTTGGAGCGCGATGGCCGCGGGCGGCGTGTAGGGCGCGACCCGGCCGCCCCGCGCGATGCGTGCGCCAGGATCGGCCAGGATGATCGCCCAGGCCGAGCCGCCAAAGCCGCCTTGCTGAAACAGGAAACTGCGGGCCGGCGCGCGCGACGCGCCCTTGCCGACGCAGAGCCAGCGGTCGCAGTCGGCCAGCACGCCGTTGGCCTCGCCAGCGTCTTCCTTGGCGGGGCCGGGCCGGGGAAGGAAATCGCGCAACGGATGGATCGCCTGGAGGGGGGTCCAGTCGTTGACGCCGCCAAACGCCAGAAGGGTCTTGCGTTCGGGCATGGCCGGACCGGCGAAAGCTCCGGGCCGCGCCACGACCTCGCCGTCGCGCCAGTCGGCTGGAACCAAGGCTCGCCCGCGCAGAACGGCCCAGGCGGCGCCGTCATGCTCGCAGGGCGCCAGGACGCAGACGGCGTCGCCTTCGGCGAAGGCCAGGGCGGTGGGCCAGGTGAGACGTCGCCCCTGGCGCAGGGCGATCACGGCCTGTGGCGGCGACGTGTCAGAGGCGGTAATGACAAGGACCAGCGGCGGGGCGTCGCCGCCTCTTGAAATATCGGGCTCGACCGTGGCCAGGCTAGCGGGCAGGCGGGGCACGACGAGGTCGTCGCCGCTCGCATCGCCGCCGATCAGCAGCGGAAATTGCCGAACCTCGGCCGTCAGGCGCAGCAGCGACAGGCGAAGCTCGCTGGCGCGGCCCTGGACGGCCGCCGTCAATAGACATCCCACGACCAGGACGGCCGGCGCCGCGACGCCGACGACCATGGCCGCGGTCCGCGCCGCCGAGGGCCTGGGCCGCGCCGAAGCGCCGTCCGTCGCCACGCGCCAGAACGCCAGCCCGAGCGCCAGGCAAATCACACCCAGCAGGACGCCACTCATCCGCTGCCTGCCCTCCGCGCCGTCCCGAAGGTGGACCGGCCCAGCAGCCGCCAGCGGTCATGGGCCCGCTTCAGGGCCAGGAGCCGCCAAAGCGCCAGGCCAAGGCCGGCGATCGCCGCGGTGATGAGGCAAGGCCAGCCAAGGCGCGGGCCGAGGGCCACGATCACCGGCGAGACCGCGGCCACGTGCTCGACGGACGCCGTGCAAAGTTTGGCGTCGTTGCGCACCAGGGCTCGCCTCGCCTCGCGGAAGGCGGGATCGGTGTCCATGCCGGCGCCCTGACACAGGTCGCGCTTCAGCGCCGCGCCCTGCGGCGTATCGCCCAGAGCCGCGAGGCGGTCGGCGAAGGCGGGCGTTGGCGACGACCAGGGCTCCAGCTGCGACAGGCCCAGGCGCTCGATCCACGGCCCGCCACCGCGTGTCGGCGCCGCGCCGACGGTCGCCGTTCCCAGACGAGGCGCCAGGCCAAAAGCCCAGACAGCGCCGACCATGGCCAGCACGGCCAGGAGAGCGCTGGCGACCAGCGGTCCAGCCGCGCCATGCCGGTTCACGGCGCCGGCTCCGCGAGCGGCGGCTCGGCCGGCGGACGTCGTCGAAACAGGCCCGCCACGCCCTCCCAGGCGCGCCGCTTCTCGGTGTGTTCCTTCAGGCGCAGCAGGGCGCGGATCAGTTCGGTGA
>JAQGIN010000364.1 GCA_028291125.1 Caulobacter sp. | reverse complement strand
GCCGTCGCGCAGGAAGCCGACCCGGTCGGCCAGGCCGCCGGCCTGGTCGAGGTCGTGGGTGGTCATCAGCACCGCCACCCCCAGGTCGCGCAGGCCGCGGATCACCGCGTCGACCGCCTCGCGGGCGTCGATGTCGACCCCCACGGTCGGCTCGTCGAGGATCAACAGCGACGGCTCGTGAACGATGGCGGCGGCGATATTGGCCCGCCGCTGATAGCCGCCCGACAGGTGACGGATCGGCACATGGGCGCGATCAAGGGTGCGGGTCAGCTCCAGGGCCCGCTTCACCGCCGGCTCGATGGCCTTGGGCGCCACCCCGGCCAGGGCGGCGAAGGCCCGCAGATTCTCGCAGACGGTCAGGTGAGCGTAGAGCGCCACCTCCTGGGGGACCAGGCCCAGGCCGGCGCGAGCGGCCGGGGCCCGGGCCGGGTCCAGGCCGTTCAGACGCACCACGCCGGAGTCCGGCCGGATGCGGCCGCAGAGGGTGCGGATCAGGGTGGTCTTGCCCGCCCCGTTATGGCCGAGCAGGGCGTAGATCTCGCCGGGGCGCAGCGCTAAGTCGACGCCGCGCAGCACCGGCTTGGCGCCATAGGCGTGGGACACCGCCTCCACCGTCAGGATGGCGGGCCGCGATCGCGAGCGGGGGGTCACGCCGCCGCCTTGCGCCCGGCGAACAACCCGCCGACATAGCCGGCCAGCAGGTCGCCGGCTCCCGCCGCGGCCAGGGCGGCCCAGGCGGCGCGCAGATGATCGTCCATGGCCTGGGCGGCGCCGCCGGTTCCCAGCGCCGAGACCGCGGTGGTCATGCCGGCGTCCTTGCCGGTGTCCTTGCCGGCCGCCTCGGTCGAGCCCTGGGCGTCGATCAGGTCGTCGCGGATTTGGAAGGCCAGGCCGACATGGCGGGCGAAGTCGCCGACCGCCTCCACCGCGGCCGCGTCGGCTCCGGCGATCCGCGCTCCGGCCTGGGCCGAGGCCATGATCAGCACCCCGGTCTTTTCGTGATTGAGCCGGTCGATCTCGGCGAGGTCGCGGACCTGGTCGCGGTCGAGCAGGTCGCGGGCCTGGCCGGCGATCAGGCCCAGGAAGCCGACCGAGGCCGAGATCCGGCCGCACAGCTCGGCCCGCAGATCGCCGCTCAGGGCGCCATCGCCGGAAACCACCGCGAAGGCCTGGTTGAGCAGACCGACCCCGGCGAGAATCGCCGTGGCCTCGTCGAAGGCGCGATGGATGGTCGGCAGGCCGCGGCGCAGGCCGGCGTCGTCCATGGCCGGCAGGTCGTCGAGAATCAGCGAGGCGGCGTGAACCATCTCGAAGGCGCAGGCGACGTCGAGGGCCGCGCCCTCGGGCGCGCCGAATTCGGCGGCGGCCAGCAGGGTCAGCATCGGCCGAAAGCGCTTGCCGGGGGCCAGCAGGGCGTAGCGCACCGCCGCCACCAGGCGCTCCGGGGCGTCTCCGACCCTGGGCGCAAGTTCGCCCAGGCGGCGATCGACGGCGACGCGCAGCTGTTCGACGCGGTGCAGCAAGGCGGCGTTGTCGTCCATACGCTGGTCGAGCCCGTCCCCGTCCACCCCCAATGCGGGCGGGTTCATTTGAAGCCGCCCCCGGCGCGCGTCAAGCGCGAGGCTCTTGACCAAACGTCCGGCCGGGCGTTTTCCAGGCGGATGACGAAGCCTTCGCACGCCCCCGCCCCCGCCGATCACGCCCGCGCCCTGCTGTCCGGCCTCGGCGTCGCCCGCCTCGCCAAGGACGGCGGCCTGATCGTCCGCACGCCGATCGACGGCGCCGTGCTCGCCCATCTGGACATCGACGACGCCCGCGCCATCGAGGCCAAGATCGCCGCCGCCGCCCGCGCCTTCCGCGCCTGGCGCGTCGTCCCCGCCCCGCGCCGCGGCGAGCTGGTGCGGCTGCTGGGCGAGGAACTGCGCGCCGCCAAGGGCGAACTCGCCGCCCTGGTCACCCTGGAGGCCGGCAAGATCGCCTCCGAGGCGGCCGGTGAGGTGCAGGAGATGATCGACATCTGCGACTTCGCCGTCGGCCTGTCGCGCCAGCTGCACGGCCTGACCATCGCCTCCGAGCGCCCGGGCCACGCCATGCGCGAGACCTGGCACCCGCTGGGCCCGGTGGGGGTGATCAGCGCCTTCAACTTCCCGGTCGCCGTCTGGGCCTGGAACGCCGCCCTGGCCCTGGTCTGCGGCGACCCGGTGGTGTGGAAGCCCTCGGAGAAGACGCCGCTGACCGCCCTGGCCGTCCAGGCCGTGCTGGAGCGGGCCATCGTCCGGTTCGGCGACGCCCCCGAGGGCCTGTCCAGCGTTATCCTCGGCGGTCGCGACGCCGGCGAACGCCTGGCCCGCGATCCGCGCCTGGCCCTGATCTCGGCCACCGGCTCCACCCGCATGGGCCGAGCGGTGGCCCCGATCGTCGCCGAGCGGTTCGGCCGCACGATCCTCGAGCTGGGCGGCAACAACGCCATGATCGTCGCCCCCAGCGCCGACCTGTCGCTGGCGGTGCGGGCCATCGTGTTCGCCGCCGCCGGCACCGCCGGCCAGCGCTGCACCAGCCTGCGGCGGCTGATCGTCCACGAGAGCCTGATCGACCGGGTCTCCGACGCCGTCGCCAAGGCCTTCAGCCGCCTGCCGGTCGGCGATCCGCGCGAGGACGGCGTGCTGC
>JAQGIN010000343.1 GCA_028291125.1 Caulobacter sp. | reverse complement strand
CCGCCGCGGTCCTCCATGTCGATGCGCAGCTTGACCAGGATGGCGGCGTTGGCCGGCCGGGCGATGGCGGCGAAGCGCGGATTGGTCTCCAGCCGGTCGAGGGCGAAGGACACCGGGGTCAGCGGTTCGAAGGCCGCCTTGGCGTCGTTCAGCACCACCTCGACCATCCGCTGCACCAGCACCCGTTCGATGGTGGTGTAGGGCCGGCCCTCGATGCGCATCGCCGCGGTGCCGCGGCGGCCGCCCAGCAGCACGTCGACGATCGAATAGATCAGGTTGGAATCGACGGTCAGCAGGCCGTAATTGTCGAGCTCCTCGGCCCGGAACACCGCCAAGATGGCCGGCAGCGGGATCGAGTTGAGATAGTCGCCGAAGCGGATCGACGAGATGTTGTCGAGGCTGACCTCGACGTTGTCGCTGGTGAAGTTGCGCAGGCTGGTGGTCATCAACCGCACCAGGCGGTCGAAGACGATCTCCAGCATCGGCAGGCGCTCGTAGGACACCAGCGCCGAATTGATGATCGCCCGGATGCCCGTGCGGTCGTCGTTGCCGTCGCCCGAGAGGTCGAAGCCCAGCAGGCTGTCGATCTCGTCCTGATTGAGGATCCTTTCGGCCCCCATCATGTCGCCGCCGCCGCCGTCGTCCCAGGCGTTGTTGGCGCCGAAGTCGTCGCCGCCCTGGCCGTCGCCGGGCGGGTTCTCGGAGGCCCACTGGGCCATCGCGGCCTGATCGTCGATTTCGTCTGCCATGGGGGTCATGCTCGACCGGGGCGCGGGCGCCCTAGTTGATCAGCATCTCCTCGATCAGCACGGCGTTCACCTTGGCGGGGGCGATGACCAGATTGACCCGGCGCAGCAACTCGGCGCGCAGCTGATAACTGCCCTGGCTGCCCGACAGGTCGTCGGGGCGAAGCTCGCGCAGGAAGGTCTGGAACATGTCCTGCAGTCTGGGCAGATTCGGGGTCAGGGCCTCGGCCGTTTCTTGGTCCGGCAGCTCGAAGGTCAGCTTCAGCTTCAGGAAGGTCGAGCGGCCGTCGGCGGTCTGCATGTTCACGACGATGTCGGGCAGGGTGTAGAACACCACGCCGTCGGGACCTTCCTTGATGACGACCGCGGCGGCGCCGCCGCCGGCCTCGTGGCCCTTCTCGTCCTTCTTTTCCTTCTTGGGCTTCTCGTGGGCCTTCTCGCCGTGCGCGCCGGGCTTGGGCTTGAGCAGCAGGAAAACGCCGCCGCCGATCCCGGCCAGCAGCAGCACCCCGGCCGCGGCGGCGATCAGGATGATCGGCGGCTTCTTGGCCGCGGGCGCGTCGAGCGCGCTCTCTTCGCCGTCCTCGGGCGCCTCTTGGACCGGTTTCTTGGCCACGCGCGCGGCTCCTTAGAATCTACAGTCCACACATGCGGCCCGCATGGTTAACGATCTATTTTTCAGCGTCGTTAGCCTAGGTGAAATCTGCCCGGCAGACTCCTCCGCCCGGCGCCCGTTAACCTTTCTATTTGTTGATTTCATTGGCCTTTTTTCTTGGCCCGAAGGTTGCAGCCAGGAAGATGGCGCATTTGTCGCGCCCCGACCTTCGGTGACCGCCATGGACAACGCCCTTTACGTAGGACTTTCGCGGCAGCAGACGCTGCGCCGCCAGCTCGACATCATCGCCAACAATGTCGCCAACATCGACACCACCGGCTTCAAGGTCGAGGACCTGATGGTCCGCACCGAGCCGGGCGCGCCGGCCCGCACCGCCGGCGGCCCCAAGCCGATCAAGTTCGTGATCGACGACGGCGTCACCCGCGACTTCACCCCCGGCGCGATGAACAAGACCGGCGGCGACTTCGACCTGGCCCTCGAGGGCGTGGGCTTCTTCCGCGTCAACACCCCGGCCGGCGAGCGCTACACCCGCGACGGCCGCTTCACCACCGGCGCCGACGGCACGCTGCAGACCGAGACCGGCGCCGCGGTGCTGGACGACGGCGGCGGCCCGATCATCATCGATCCCCTCAAGGGGCCGGTGACCATCGCCGCCGACGGCATGATCAGCCAGGGACCCGAACTGCTCGGCAAGCTGGCCGTGGTCCGCGCCGACGACCTGTCGGCGCTGCGCAAGGACGGCGACAACCTCTATCGCAACATCTCCAACGCCCCGCTTCAGGCCGCCCCGGACGTCGTCGTCCACCAGGGCATGCTCGAGGCGTCGAACGTCAAACCGATCCTCCAGATCACCAAGCTCATCGAGGTCAACCGCGCCTACGAGAGCATGGCCAAGATGATGGATCAAACCGCTGAACTGTCCCGGTCCGCCGTCGAGCGGATGGGCAAGGTCAATTAGGGAAGCTTAAGCCATGCAAGCTCTGCGCACCGCGGCCACCGGGATGGCCGCCCAACAGCTGAACGTCGAGGTCATCTCGAACAACATCGCCAACATGAACACCGTTGGCTACAAGCGCCGCCGGGCCGAATTCCAGGACCTGCTCTATCAGACGGTCGAACGGGCCGGCGCGCAGTCCTCGGCCCAGGGCAATATCGTCCCGACCGGCATCCAGATCGGCGGCGGCGTCAAGGCCGGCTCGGTCTACCGCATCGCCGAACAGGGCACGCCGACCCTGACCAACAACGAGTACGACGTCGCCATCCAGGGCAAGGGCTACCTGCAGGTGCTGATGCCCTCGGGCGAGACCGCCTACACCCGGGCCGGCAACTTCTCGACCAACGACCAGGGCCAGATCGTCACCGAGGACGGCTATCTGGTGCAGCCCGGCATCACCATCCCGCAGAACGCCGTGGCCACCACCATCGGCAAGAGCGGCCTGGTGCAGGTTACCATGTCCGGCAACCCGACCCCGCAGACCATCGGCCAGATCGAACTGGCCAACTTCCTCAACGAGGGCGGCCTGGACGCGGTCGGCGGCAATCTGTTCATGGAAAGCGGCGCCTCGGGTCCGCCCAATGTCGCCGCCCCCGGCGAGCCGGGGTTCGGCACGCTGATGCAGAACTACACCGAGTCCTCGAACGTCGATTCGGTCAGCGAAATCACCGCCCTGATCGTCGCCCAACGGGCCTATGAGATGAACTCCAAAGTCATCACCACCGCCGATCAGATGCTGCAGACCACCTCGCAGCTGAGGTCCTAGGCCGATGAAGGCCCTGCTCCTCGCCGCCTGCGCCCTGCTCGTCGCCACCCCGGCCCTCGCCGGCCAGGCGGTGTCGCTGAAGGCCGAGACCACCGACAGCGACGGCCGCGTCACCCTGGGCGACCTGTTCGACGGCGCCGGTTCGGCCAGCGACGTCGTGGTCGGCGGCCGCACCGGACCCAGCGCCGTGCTCGACGCCGGCCAGGTGCAGATGGCGGCCCATCGCGCCGGGCTCGACTGGGACAATCCGCAGGGCCTGCGCCGGATCATCGTCCGCCAGGGCGTGGAGGCCGCCGAGGCCGCGGCGCCCCGCGCCGGCCGCGGCAATGTCGAGGTGCTGGCCTACGCCCGCAGCCTGGCGACCGGCGAGGTGGTGCAGCCGCAGGATCTGATCTGGACCAAGGTCGCCGCCGCTCCAGCCGACGCGCCGAGCGACCCGGAGGCGATGATCGGCATGAGCGCCCGCCGGCCGCTGCGCGAAGGCGCCGCCGCCGCCCTGCGCGACGTCTCCTCGCCGACGGTGATCAAGGCCGGCGACGTGGTCACCGTGACCTTCGAGGATGGCGGCGTGTCGGTGAGCCTGACCGGCAAGGCCATGGCCGCCGCGGCGGCCGGCGACAGCGTCGCAGTGCAGAACACCGCCTCGAAGAAGATCCTCGACGCCATGGCCACCGGGCCCGGCGCCGCCGTCATCGGCCCGCAGGCGATCCGCCTCAGGGCCGCCCGCAGCACCCTCCGTTACGCCGCCCGCTAGGGGAAACGACCATGCGCTCCGCCTTCATCGCCCTCGCCCTCATCGCCCCGCTCGCCGCCTGCTCGACCGTCAAGGAAGCCGTCCGCGGCCCCGAACTGGCGCCGGTCGGCTATCCCGCCGCCCTGGTCCCCCAGACCCAGCAATTCGCCTCGGTGCGCGAGCCCTTCCCGCAGCCGGCCTCGGCCAATTCGCTGTGGCGGGTGGGGGCGCGGGCCTTCTTCAACGATCAGCGCGCCAGCCGGGTGGGCGACATCCTGACGGTGCAGATCGACATCAACGACAACGCCACGACCCAGAACCAGACCACCAGCTCGCGCGATTCCGGCATCACCGCCGGCGTGCCCCACCTGCTGGGTCTGGAATCCAGCCTCGGGAAGATCCTGCCGGGCGGCTTCGACCCGGCCAACGCCATCGCGACCAATTCGAAGACCACCAACACCGGCTCGGGGGCGGTGAACCGCTCGGAAAAGATCAGCCTGACCATCGCCGCCGTCGTCAGCCAGGTGCTGCCCAACGGCAACATGGTCATCCAGGGCACCCAGGAGGTGCGCACCAACGCCGAACTGCGCCAACTGACCGTGGCCGGCATCGTCCGCCCCGAGGACATCTCCTCGACCAACACCATCAAGCACACCCAGATCGCCGAGGCGCGGATCAGCTACGGCGGCCGCGGCGACATCAGCCGGGTGCAGAAGACCCCGGCCGGCCAGGCCCTGGTCGAACGGTTCTCGCCGTTCTGATTTAGTGAACGGCCGGGACGCCGGCGCGTTTCTCCTGTGAAGGAGACCGCGCCATGTCCCGGCCGACCACCATTCTCGGTCTGATCCTGGCGACCGCCCTCGCCGGCTGCGCCCACCAGCAGGCCGCCAATCCAGGCTATGGCTGGGCCTTTCTCCAGAGCCCCGACGAAGGCCCCAAGCTGACCTATGGCCGGCCCTCCAGCGACGACGTGGTGATGATGATCCGCTGCGCGCCCGGCACGCCGCGGCTAACGCTGTCGGTGGCCGGACTGGACGGCGACGCGGTCGACCTGGCCTCGGGCGGCGTCGAAAGCCGCTTCGTCGCCGCCGCCGATCCGACGGTCAGCGGCGAAGGCGGTCTGCTGGAGGCCTTGGCCGACGCCGACGCCCCGACCCTGCGCAATTTCCGCCGCACCGGCGACCTGGCCGTCGTCCATGCCGGCAAGGCCGTCAGCATCGCCGCCGTCGACCAGGACCGCCCGGCCGTGCACGCCTTCTTCGAGGCCTGCAAGACCTAGGGCGCTTGGCCAGCTATCTCAGAGACAATGGATGGGGATATAAGGCTTCAAAGCGAAAGGACGTGTCATGGCCAAGAACACGATTTGCCTCTGGTACGACAAGGACGCCGAGGCCGCCGCCCGCTTCTACGCCGAGACCTTTCCCGACAGCGCGG
>JAQGIN010000336.1 GCA_028291125.1 Caulobacter sp. | reverse complement strand
TGGTCCTCACCCAACCGCTTTATGACGGCTCGCGCCTGTCGGTCGGCCAGGACCTGGCCATCGCCGCCGGCCAGACGACCGCGGTCAATCGGATCCTGCTGCTGTGCGGCGTGCTCGGCGCCGTCTTCTGCCTGGCGGTGTCCTTCCTGTTCACGCGCCAGGCCTGGCGGCGGATCGCCGTGGTCTCGAAATCCGCCCGCCTGGTCTCGGAGGGCCAGTTGAACCTGCGCGTGCCGCTGCGGATCGGGCGCGCGCCCGATGACATCGACGACCTGGGCGTGGCGTTCAACGGCATGCTCGACAGGATCAGCGCCCTGATCGATCAGCTGCGCCAGGTCACCACCGACATCGCCCACGACCTGCGCACGCCCCTCACCCGCCTGCGCCACAAGATCGAGCGCCTGCAGTCCGACGCCCGAGGGCAGCCCGCCCTCGCCCGCGCCATCGGCGGGCTGGACGATGATGTCGGCGAGATCCTCCGGACCTTCGACGCCCTGCTGCAATTGGCCGAGATCGAGACCCACAACGGCGCGGCGGCGTTCGGCCTCGTCGATCTGGCCGAGGTCGCCCTGAATGTCGCCGAGGCGTTCCGCCCCGACATCGAGGCCAGCGGGCGTCACCTGGAGCTTTCGGGCCAGCCGGGGCTTGTCGCCGCCGATGGGCCCCTGCTGGCCCAGGTCTGCGCCAACCTGCTGGAGAACGCCCTGCGCCACACGCCGCCGGGAACCCGGATCCAGATTCGGGTCGAGCCGCTCGGCCAGGCCCTGCGCCTGACGGTCGCCGACGACGGGCCCGGGGTGAGGCCCGAGGACCGGCGCGAGGCGATCAAGCCCTTCGTTCGGCTGGAGCGCAGCCGCACCACCAAAGGATCGGGCCTTGGCCTGTCGATCGTCGCGGCGATCGCCGGGCGACACGGCGCGCGATTGGAGCTCGAGGACGCACGGCCGGGCCTGAGGGTCGCCCTGACCTTCCCTTCCGCCGCCGCGTCGATCGCCGGCGCGCCAGGACCCGAAGGCCCCGGACGCCAGCGACCGGCGCTGCAAACCGCCTAGATCAGCGCCCGATCACCAGCACCGCGAAGCTGCCGGCCTTGGGCGTGGGGCGGCCGCCGGCCTTGGCCGGAGCGTCGTAGTCGGCCGACGGCAGATAGACCTTGCCGGTGGCCGGATCGAAGGTTCCGGTCCGCGCGCCGGCCTTGGTCGTCACCTTGTTGACCACCGCCACCCGGGCCGAGCCGCCCACGGCGATCACCGACAGCGTGCCCTCGCCGCCGCTGGGGATGTAGGCCAGGTGGCGCTTGGCGTCATAGAAGGCCGCGTCGGGGCTTTTGCCGATCGGCAGGGTGGCGATCACCTTGCCGGAAACCGACGACACCGCCTTGGCCACGCCGTTGGCGCAAGCGGCGATCAGCAGCTTGGCGTCGGCGGCGTAGGCCAGGCCGCTGGGCTCTTCGCAGCCGGCCATCGGCCAATGGGCGACGACCTTGCGCGCGCCGGTGTCGATGACCGCGATCTCGCCCTTGTCCTCGATATTGATGAACACCCGGCCCGCGCCGTCGGCGACGCCGAACTCCAGCGTGCCGCCGACCGGGATCGAGCCCACGGCCTTGGCGGCCTTGACGTCGATCAGGGTGACGTCGCCGCCGCGGCCGTTCATGACCAGGGCCAGGCCGCTCTTGGGGTCGACCAGCGCGGCGTCGGGATTCTTGCCCGTGGGGATGGTGGCGCGGATCGCGCCGGTGCGGGCGTCGACCAGGGTGGCGGTGTCGCTGCCGCCGTTGGTGACCAGCAGTTCGTCGCCGCCCGGCAAGGGCAAGGCGATGTGGGCCCTCTGAGCGGCGACCAGGATGGGCGTGACCTGGCCGGTGTCGACGTCGATGGCCGTGACCGCCGCCCCGTGGGCGACATAGAGCCGGTGATGGACCGGATCGAAATTGGCGTAGTCCCAGGGGCCGTCGGGGCCGGCGATGCGGTCGACGACCTTCAACGGCGCGGAGGTGTCGGCCGCCGCCGCGCCCGTGGCGGCGGCGGCGGTCAGGGCGAGCGCCGCGGCGGCGGTCAGCAGCGTCTTCTTCATGCGAGGAATCCTAGAGTGTGCGGGCGAATAGGGCGATGACGCCGCGGACGGCCCCTCCCCTCATCGAAAAGGGGCGGCCCGCGGCGTCAGGATGTCAACCGCTAGCGGGCGAGCTTGGCGGCTTGCAGTTCGGCGTGCGAGGCCGAAAGCTTGGCCTGGAAGTCCGGGCTCTTCAGCAGGGCGGTGACGAAGGCCGCCGCCAGAGCCTGGCTGGCCTGGGTGTCGGAGGCATAGTGCGAGCCGCAGACCACCCGGCTGAAAGCATAGTCGGCGGCCCGCGTCATGAAGGCCTGCGACTTTTCGGGGATCAGCACGGCCAGCGTCATGCCCAGCGAATAGCCCAGGGTGGCGTGGCCGCTGGGATAGGAGGTCAGCGGCTTGTCGCCGGGGTCGCAGGTCGCGACCGTGGCGTCCACCGCCCAAGGCCGCTTGCGCTGGAAAGTCTTCTTGGCGGCGCTGGCGGCGATCGAGGCGTCGTTCTCGACGATGGCCAGCACCTGCGCCGTGGCCGGCAGCTGGGTCAGATCGAAGCCGGCGCCGATCGTGGCCTCGTACATCGACGGGTCTTCGTGATCGTCGTCCCATTTGGCCTGGGCCTTCCGCTCGGGCGAGACGGTGGCGATGATCCTGTGCAGTTCGGTCAGTTCGGCGCGGTTGGCGTCCGAGCCGTCGATCGGCGGCGGCGGCAGCAGGCGGCTGGCGTCGATGTCGGCGGGCGCCAGGTATTGCAGCACCTTGGCCGGCTTGGCGGGCGCGGTCTGCGCCAGGGCGGGGGCCGACAGCGTCGCCAGGACGGCGGCGGTGAGAAGCAGGCGACGGATCATGGGATGTTCCTTTTGGAGAGCGGGCATCAGAACGCCGCCTTCAGGGTGACCTGGTAGCTGCGGCCGACCTGGTAGCTGAACACGTTGGCCGCGCCGCCTTGAGCGGACGTCTCGGCCGGCCGATTGGTCCCGGCGATCAGCGCCTTGCCCTTGAACGAGGTGATCTTCTGGGTGTCGGCGAGGTTGAGGACCTGGGCCTGCAGGCTGTAGTGACCCCAGTGATAGGTGGCGCTGAGATCGGCCTGGCTGAACGACTTGATCAGGCCGGTCGGCGGCGTCGTTCCCGAGGCGGCGGTGGCGTATTGCGGCCCGATCAGCTTGTCGTTCAGGGTGACGATCAGGCTGTCGCCGCCCATGAACAGGTCATGGCGCTCGGAGCGGACGCCGAGCGCGGCGGTGCCGCGCGGGGCCTTGGCCAGTTGATGGCCATTGTAGCCCGGGTTGACCGGGTCGTCCTTGCCGGTCGCCTGATTGACCGAGCCGTTGGCGAAGACGCTGAACCCGTGCGGCAGCACGTAGGTCGCCTGGGCTTCGATCCCCTTGTAGGTCGCGCCGCCGAGATTGGTCTCGTAGGTCTCGTTGGTGGCCAGATCCGTCAGGGTTTGGATCTTGTGCTTGAAGTCGATGTAATAGACGTCGCCGTCCAGCGTCAGGCGACCGGCGTTATAGACCGAGCCGATCTGGTAGTTGGTCGACAGCTGCGGGACCACCTTCTGGGCCAGCGGATTGTTGACGTAGAAGGCGCTGATGTTGGGCGCCAGGAAGCCTTGGGCATATTGTCCGTAGACGGACCAGTTTGGCAGGATGCGGTAGTTGGCGGTCAGGAACGGCAGGGTCCTGGTGTAGGTGCTCTCGGTGTTCGAAGGCTGGATCGAGCCTTTCACGGCCAGGGCCGGCGCGCGCACATAGAGCTTGAAGTGCACGTACTTGACGCCCGGGGTCACCGTCAGGCGATCGTTCGGCGTCCAGGCGAATTGCGCGAACGGCTGATATTGATGCCAGCCGGAATATTCGTTGTAGGCGATGTTCAGCGGTTCCTGGCAGGCGCCGTTCCAGGTCTTGCCGGGGGCGTTCTGGGCCGGCAGCCCTTCACAGGGCGACGAGCCGGCGAACTGGGCCGCCTTCTCGCGGTAGTCGGGCCGGGTGGTGACCAGGTCGACGTCGAGGCGAGAGCGGCCGGTCTTGGCCACCTCGTACATGCCGCCGAGCGTCAACGTGCCGACGCCGTCGAAGTCCTTGTTGAACTTCAGGATGTCGCCGCGCACGCGGTACTTGTTGCGCTTGAGATAGCCCGGCACGCCATTGACCTTGGCCGACGCGGGATAGCCGGACGTACCGGCCGGATAGGCCGCCGGCGGGTTGAGGATCACCTTGTTGGCGGCCGCCAGGGCGGCCGCGCCGATGCTGGCGTCCGCGCCGTTGTCGGCGCCCGACAGGGTCTTGTTGGAATACCAGTATTCGTAGGTGGTGTTGTCGAACCGCAGGCCCTCGGCCAGTTCGCCCGCCTCGCGGATGTAACCGAACTCGGTTTCCTTCTTGGTGTAGTTGTAGCCCTTGTAGGTCTGCAGGGTCGGGTCATCGCCGAGCGCGAAGCGCTTGCCGTAGAGTTCGGTCTGGGAGACCGTGGCGTTGGCGCTGGCGTCGCCCTGATAATAGGTATTGTAATTGTGCGTATAGAGCGCCGTGACCGAGATCTTGTCGGTCAGCGGAACGTTGATCTTGAGGAACTGGTTGTAGCCGTCGCTGGTGCTGTTGCTCAGATAACCGTTGGTCTTGTATTCCATGAAATTGACGGTGGCGTTGACGCCGTGCAGCCGCTCGATCGGCCCCGAGGCCAGCGTCGTCACCGCCTGAACGGTCTGGAAGCTGCCGGTCGTCAGGGTCTGGCGGATCGACGGCTTGTCCTCGAACGGCAGCGAGAACAGGTTCAGCGAGCCGCCGAAATTGGCTTGGCCCATGTCTTCGGCCCGGCCCGGCCCGCGGTCGATGACGATGCCGCCGATCGTCGAGGACGGGAAGAACGAGTTGGAGTGGTGGGTCGGACCGTTGGTGTCGCCCCAGGCGACGCCGTCATAGGTGATGTTGAACTCCCCGTCCTGGAAGCCGCGCAAGGTGATCTTGGCGCCGTCGGTGGCGCCCGAGCCGTTGGCGTTCGGCGTCGTGGCCATCGACGGGGCCAGCACGGCGCTGGTGGTGAAGTCGCCGACCCGCGGCGCGCTTTCCTCGATGAACCTGCGGGTGATCACCGCCTGCGGTTCGGTGGCGGTCAGCGACGAGGACACCGGCGCGACATCGGCGGCCTTGCCCTTCACCGCCGTGACGACGACCGCGTCGACCTCGCGTTCGGGCCCGGCGCCGGGAGCGTCGTCGGCGCGGGCCGGGGCCGACAGGCCGGCGGTCATCGCCAGGGCGAGCAAGGAGCAGGAGGCCAGCGCCTCCAGGCGTCGGCGTGCGCGATTGATCATTTGGACTATCCCCATCTGGCCGGACGGGCGCCTGTCTGGCGCGCCTCGATCGGCTCGACCGGCGATTAGTCCCGGATGGCGGCGATGGCGTGTGAAGTATTCATGGCCGGACCGTTACACTTTCAATTCAACCCGCTATAATATTGATTCAACAGCGGTATTTCGACAAATTCTCCAGATCTCCCGACCCGCGCCCAGCATTGAGATATCTCAATGTTCCGAGCGTTGACTCCGCCCGACAGGGGCGACATCTTCAAGGTTCACTCGAAAATCAAAGACGTCACGACCAAGACTTGGGTCGGCGCCACACACGATCGTCGGTGGACGCGGATAGGCCGCTCTGGGGCTAGCGATGCGCCGCGCGGCCATAGCGCCAGACCAGGGCCGGCAGCACGACCAGGCTGGCGATCGTCGAGGTGATCAGGCCGCCGAGAATGACGATGGCCATCGGACCCTGGATCTCGCGCCCGGCCTGGCCGGTCTGGATCGCCAACGGCAGCACGCCCAGCGCCGTGACCAGGGCGGTCATCAGGATCGGCGTCACCCGCTCGCGCGTCGCCCGGGCCAGGGTGGCGAGCGACCAGTCCTGCCCCTCGACGGTGATCAGGTGCTCCAGATGGGACATCAGCAGGATGGCGTTGCGGGCGGCGACGCCGAACAGCGTCACGAACCCGACCAGCGATCCCAGCGACAGGCTCGCGCCGGTCAGCGCCACCGCCACCACCCCGCCGACCAGGGCGAACGGCGCCGAGGCCAGGATCAGACCGACCGTCCGGCCGTCGCCGAAGGTGATGAGCAGCACCGCGACGACCGCGACCAGGGCGATGGCGATGTTGAACAACAACTGGCGCTGGGCCGCCCGCGCGCCGGCCGCCGTGCCCGCATAGTCGACATAGACGCCGGGCGGCAGCTTGATCTGGGCGATGGCCGCCTGCACGGCCTTGGTCACCTTCTGCACGGCCTTGGGCGGCGGATTGGTGGTGACGACCTGGCGCTGGCGGCCGCCCTCGTGGGCCACGCTGGTGCGGCCCTCGGTGAGATAGACATGGGCCACGGCCTTCAGCGGCACGACCACGCCGGTGCTCGAACGAACCAGCAGATCGCCTACCGCTTCGGGATCGCGGCGGGTCTCCGGGGTGGTGGTCACCGCGATGTCGATGGCCCGGCTCTGCTCGTAGATCTGGGCGGCGACCGAGCCCTGATAGGCCGTCTGCACGGCGTCGAGGACCTCGGCCGGGGCCAGACCGTAGCGGGCCAGGGCCGGCAGATCGAGATCGGCGCGGATCACCGGCGTGCTCGGCGGAGTCTGGATCTTGACGTCGACGGCGCCGGGGACCTTCTCCATCACCGCGGCGATATTGGCGGCCACCTTGTCGAGCGTGTCGAGATCGGCCCCATAGACGCCAACGGCCAGGGCGGCGGTCTCACCCGACAGCGACTCGCCGATGCGGTCGCCCAGGAAGGTCAGCACCTCGGTCTGCAGACCCGGATAGCTGTCCAGGGTTTCGTGGATGGCGGCCTGGATACGGTCCTGGTCCTTGCCCGACAGCTTGGGCTTCAGCTCGACGTGGAATTCGCTGCGCTCGGTGCCCCAGGTATCCTCGCCGCCGGAGGCGCGGCCGATCTGCTGTTCGACGCTCTGGACGCCGGGAATGGCCAGCAGGTCGTGGGTGATCCCCTCCCCGTACTTGCGCATCACGCCGAGCGAGGTCCCCGGGGGCCCGGCGACGCCGAGCACGAAGTGACCCTCACGGAAGCTGGGCAGCAGTTCGGAATTGAACAGCATCAATCCGCCCGCCGTGATCACCGTCGCCGCGATCGCGCCGATCACCGCCAGGACGGGTCGGCCGCAGGCGCGGACCAGCAGCTTTTGGTGCCAGGCCTTGGTTCGGGTGATCACCCGCGGCTCGTCCGGCAGGCGGGTGCGCGACAGCAGCAGCAGGCACAGCGGCGGGGTGACGACGATGGCCACGGCCAGGGAGGCGGCGGTGGCCAGGATGAAAGAGGCGGCCAGCGGCGAGAAGAACGCCCCCTGCAGGCCGCCGAGCATCAGCACCGGCGCCAGCACCAGGGCCACCACCAAGGTGGCGTAGATCACCGGCGCGCGCACCTCCAGGGAGGCGGCCAGAACCACATCGGCGGCCGGCGCCTCGCCCCGCTCGCGCAGGCGGCGGACGATGTTCTCCACGTCGATGACCGCGTCGTCGACCACCACCCCCAGCGCCACGGCCAAACCGCCCAGGGTCATGGTGTTGATCGTCCAGCCCAGGGCGTCGAGCACGATCACCGCGGTCAGCAGCGACAGCGGGATCGACACGAAGGACACCAGGACCGCGCGCAGGTCGCGCATGAAGAGCAGCAGCACCACGGCGATCAGCACCGCGCCGATCACCAGGTCCTCGGCGATGCCGCCCAAGGCCGCGGCGATGAAATTGGCTGGCCGATGCAGGCCGGCGTCCATCTTGACGCCCTGGGCGTCGAGCGCCGGCTTCAGCTCGGCCAAGGCCGCCTCGACGGCGTGGGTGGCGTCCAGGGTGTTGGCCCCGTACTGGCTCGACAGGCTGATCAGCACGCCGGGCCGGCCCATGATCACCGCCTCGCCGGTGTCGGGCGCGGGGGCGTCGACGACGTCGGCGACGTCGCCGATCCGCACCGGGGCGCCATTGGGGGTGCTGGGGACCGGAGCGGCGGCGATGTCGGCCGCGGTCATCGCCTGACCGCGCGCCTCGATCAGGATGCGTTGCTCGGGGGTGTCGATGAAGCCGCCGCCGATGACCCCGGTGGAGGCCTTGGCCGCCGCCACCATGTCGGCGAGCGACAGGTCCCGCGCCGCCAGGTCGTCGGGCCGCACCCGCACCTCGAACCGGCGCACCTCGCCGCCATAGACGGTGGCGCGAGCCACGCCGGCCGCCGCCAGCAGCCGCGGCCGCACCGTCCACTGCACCAGGTCGCGCAACTGCATCGGCGATAGCCTGTCGGAGGTGAAGCCGATCTTCAGCAGGTCCATGGTCGAGGAGGTCAGGGGCGCCACCTTGGGCGGCTGGACGCCGGCCGGCAGGTTGGCCACCACCTCGCCCAGGGCCTCGGCCACCACCTGCCGGGCCCGATAGGGCTCGGAGCCTTCGGCGAACACCACGCTGACGATGGAGATGCCCTGGATCGATTCCGAGCGCACCGTCGCCACCCCCGCCGCGCCGTTGACCGCCTGTTCGACCGGCCGGGTGACCAGTTGCTCGACCTGCTCGGCCGTCAGGCCCGGGGCCTCGGTCTGGATCTCGGCCTGGGCCGGCACGAATTCGGGGAAGACGTCGAACTTGGCGTGGGCCAGGACCACGCAGCCATAGATGAAGAGCAGCAGGGCGGCGGCCGCGATCAGGCGCGGCCTGGCCAGCGACCAGCGGACGATGGCGCTGAGCATGGTCTAGTTCTCGCTCTTGGGGGCGACCTCGGCGGCGAACAGCGCCGCGGCCCCCGACACCACCACGGCCTGTCCGGGACTGAAGCCGCCGGCCGAGAACAGACCGTCGGCCTGAGGCGCCGGCGCGACCAGCGCCCGGCGCTCGAAATGGGTCGCGTCCTTGCGGACATAGGCGAAGGTCTGGCCGGCGGTGCGGATCAGCGCGCTACGCGGCACGACCACCCCGACACTTGCCGCGCCGCCCGACAGCGTGACCGGCGCCGACACGCCGATCCCCAGTCGCGCCGCGGCGGGCCCCCGGACCAGGCCGATCAGGCCGCCGGTCTGCACCCGCGGATCGGCCGTGCGGGCCGGGCCCAGGATGGCGACGTTCACGGTCTCGCCGCCGCCCAACGTCATCTGGGCGGCGCGGGCGCCGATCGTGCCGGCCGGGGCGTCGATGCGCACCAGGGCCGCCCGTCCGGTCACCAGCTCGCCGATCAGCCGCGCGCGGCTGGCGTCGCCAGCGAACACCGGTCCCCATTCCAGGCCGACGCGTCGGCGCAGCAGCGCCAGCTTGGCGGCGTCGGCGCTGGCCTGGGCTTGGGCCGCCTGGGCGAGCTTGAGCGAAACCGTGGCGTCGGCGGCCAAGGCCTTGGTCCGGGCGGCTTCGGCGCGCGAGGCCTGGGCCGCGGCCAGGGCGGTGGTCAGATCGCCGTCCAGGGTCGCCAGCGGCACCGCGTCGAGAACCCGCGCGAAGCCGGAGACAGCGACGCGGTGCTGCGCCGCGGCCAGGGGAGCGGTGGCGACGCCGATGCGCTTCTGGGTCGCCGCGTCGACCTGGACGCTGGTCGCCTCGGCCGCGCACGCCGCGCCGGCCAGAACAACCCAGGCGGCGGCGGTGAAAACACCAAGCTTCATGATCCGCCTCCAAGGGCACGGGTCGCGTTTTGCAAGAGAGAGGTCTCGGCCGGATCGAACGGCGTGCGCAGCGCGTCCTCCAGATCCACGCCGGCGGTGGTCGCGGCGCGCCGGGCGTCCAGCAGGGCCAATTCGGCGTCCAACACCCCAGCCTGGGCGCCCAGGTCATCGACCTTATCGGCCTCGCCGGCCTTCAGGCTGCGCGCGGTGGCGGCGGCCAGGCGCTGGGCGAGCGGCAGGTCGCGGTCCCGCGTCAGCCCTTCGGTGATCTTGGCGGCGTCCAGGACCGCCTCCGCCTGGTCGACGGCGGCCAGGACATTGGCCTGGACGGCCTCCAGGGATCGTCCGGCCTCGGCCCGCTTGGTCTCCGCCTGGGCGATGGCCGCCCGGTTGAGGTCCATCGGCGGCAGCACGAGGCCCAGGTTGAACGGCAGCTTGGCGACGCCGTGATCCCAGGTGTAGCCGGGGCCGACATGGACCTCCGGATATTGCTTGGCGACCTCCAGCTTCAGCGCGCTTTCAGCCAGGTCGTAGTCCACCATCGCGCGCAGGACGTCCCGGCGGGCCAAGGCGGCGGCGCGGCGGGCCTGCGCCAGGTCCAGCGTCGCTGGCGGCGGCGTCACCGGCGCCAGGCGCAGGCTCGCGACCTGCGCGATGGGCACGCCAAGCGCCTGGGCCAGGGCGGCGTCGGCCTGGGCCCGGCGCGCCAGGCCGGCGGCGGTCCGGCGGTGGGCCACGGCCAGGTCGGTCCGCGTCGTCAGGGCCAGCGGCCGGTCATCCTCGCCGGCGGCGACCCGCCGATCCAGCCGATCGGCCCGGGCCTGGCGCGTCGCTTCCGCCGTCTGGGCCAGGGCCAGCTCGGCCTGCGCCGACAGTCGGTCGGCGCGGGCCCGCGTCAGGGCGACACGCATCGTCCACACGGCCTCGCCATAGTCGTGGAGCGCCTGGACGGCGGCCAGGTCGGCGGCGTTCATCCGCTCGCCGCGTCGGGCGCCGATATCGAGCGGAATGTCGGAGCCGGCCCCGTACAGCCAGTGCTTTGGCTCGCTCTTGGCGTATTCGGCCGTCAGGGTCAGGGTCATGCCCGGCGCGACCCGCGAAACCTTGGCCGCCGCCACGGCGGTCCGGTACTTGGCGGCCGCCGCGGCGACAGTGGCGTTACGCGCCAGGCCGGCGGCGAGCAGGTCGGCGCCGGTCCAGACCGCGCCGGCCGGCTTCTCGTCGAGCCGGCGCGCGTCGTAGGCGGCGGGAAAAGCCTCCAGGCGCACGGGAGCTGCCGCATAGTGGGCGCAGCCGGCCAGCAGCAGGGCGGCGACGGTCATGGCGAAGGGCGCGCGGGTCATGGCGCGACGCCAGGATGGGACAGGCCAGGCGAGGTCGACAGCCCGGAGGGGCGGACAACGCCTGGTCGGACGGCGGCGAAGCGAGCAACGATCATCGACGGCTCCTGAACCTGTCCGGCTTAACGGCGTCGAACTGACGAGAGAATGACGGAGAGATTGCGAATTCCCAATCTCCCGACAATCCATTCGGAAACGGCCCGATTTCTCAGGCGGTCGGGAAGCTGACCTTCGCCTCCAACCCGGGATCGGCGTCATGCAATCGCGCCTCGGCGCCGTGCAGCCTGGCGATCGCCGCCACCAGGGCCAGGCCAAGGCCGCTGCCCGGCGTCGAGCGGCTGTGTTCCAGACGATAGAAACGATCAAAGAGCCGCTCGCGCTCGGCCGCCGGCACGCCGGGACCGTCATCGGCGACCCACAAGACCGGCGCGCCCTGCTCACGCCCGACGCCCACCCGGATCGCCGCGCCCTCGCCCGCGTGGCGCAGGGCGTTCTCGACCAGATTGACCAGCATCTGGGTCAACAGCTCGGGGTCGCCTTCGACGGTCAGGCGCTCCTCGCCCTCGAACCTCAGGCTCTGCCGGGCGTCCTCGGCCGACGGCGCGAAGGCGTCGACGACGGTGCGCGCCAAGGCCGCCAGGTCGGTGGCGCGGAACGCCGCGCGCCGCCGGCCGCCCTCGATCTGGGCGATCCGCAGCAGGGCGGCGAAGGTCTCGAGGATGGAGTCCAGGTCGCCCAGCGCTCCTTCGAGGGCCTCGCCGCGCTCGGCCTCGACCGCCAGGCCCGTCTCCAGGCGCTGGCGAAGGCGGGTCAGGGGCGTGCGCAGGTCGTGGGCGATGTCGTTGGAGACCTGGCGCAGGCTCTCCATCAGGATGGAGATCCGGTCGAGCATGCGATTGATGGTCTCGGCCAGGCGATCGAGGTCGTCGCTGGAGCCGCGCACCGGCACGCGGCGGCTCAGATCGCCGTCGATGATCGCCTCGGCGGTGCCGGAGATCGCCGCCAGGCGTCGATGGACGTCGCGACTGAGCGCGTAGCCGCCGGCCACGCCCAGGACGACCACGCCGGCGAAGGCCCAGGCGAAGCCGCGCAGGACCGCCCCGTCCAGGGCTTCGATCCGTTCCTCGTCGTCCCCGACCACCAGACGGTAGCCGCCGGGCAGGGCCACGACCAGCACCCGCAGCGGCTCGGTTTCGCCGTCGCGTTGCTGGGCCTGGATGGTCGACCAGCCCGTCGCCGCGCCGCTGGGCGTCAGGCGGCCGGCCAGCTGACGCGCATCGGGACCGACCAGCCCATAGTCCAGGGCGCCGGGGGTGCGGTCGCGCTCGCGCACCGCCTGCAACACGCCGTCGAGCCCCTCGGTGCGAAACTCCTGCGATAGGGCCGCGGCCTCCGCCTGGATGCGAGCGTCGAACTGCTCGGACAGCGCCGCCCGCGTGGTGAAGAGCGTGATCGCCCCCAGGGCGACGACCGAGAGCGCGAACACCGCGGTGTAGAGCGCCGCCAGGCGCAGGCTGGTCGAGCGGAACACTAGTCCGGCTCGCGCAGGCAATAGCCGGCGCCGCGCACCGTATGGATCAGCTCATGGCGCTGGCCGCGATCCACCTTGGCCCGAAGGCGGCTCATATGGGTCTCGACGATATTGGTCTTGGGGTCGAAGTGGAACTCCCAGACGCTCTCGAGCAGCATGGTGCGGGTCACCACCCGGCCGGCGTGGCGCATCAGATATTCCAGCAGCTGGAACTCGCGCGGCTGAAGTTCGATGCGGACCCCGCCGCGCATGACGGTGCGCTTGAGCAAGTCCAGGGTCAGGTCGCTGACCCGCAGCGCGGTCTGGATGTCTTGGGGCGGCGGTCGACGCGCCAGGGCGTTGACCCGCGCCAGCAGCTCGGCGAAGGCGAACGGCTTGACCAGATAGTCGTCGCCGCCCGCCTCCAGGCCCTCGACGCGATCGTCGATGCCGCCAAGCGCCGTCAGCAGCAACACCGGCGTCTTGACGCCCGAGGCGCGGATGGTCCGCAGGATGGCCAGGCCGTCGAGCTGCGGCAGCATGCGGTCGAGCACGATGACGTCATAGGCTTCGCCGGCCGCGAGCATCAGGCCCTCGCGGCCGGTGGCGGCGTGGTCGAGCATATGGCCTGCCTCCGACAGAGCCCGCTTGAGATAGGCGGCGGCTTCCTTGTCGTCCTCGACCAGCAGGAGTTTCATGACGTCACCGTGCCCCGATTTGACGCGGGGGGAAATCGCCTAGTCGGGATTCTTCCCTTCAGCCGCATTCTCCAGCACCTTGCCGTTGGCCGCGTCGACGCCGACCTCGTAGGTCTTGCCGTCGGCGACGATGTCGAACGAGTAGCGCAGGCCGCTGCCGCCGGACTCCTTCTCCAGTTCCTTGTCGGTGACCTTGCCGGGACGGGACTTCAGGGCGATGGCCTGAGCCTGTTCCAACGAGACATGGGCGGACTTGGCCAGCTCATGGCCGACATAGGGCTTGGCGGTCGGCGCCGCGGCCTGGGCGACGACGGGGCCGGCGGCCAACAGGGCGACGGCGATGATCAAACGCTTCATGGTGATTTCTCCAAGGGGTTATCGAGCCTTTCACCACCTTGCCGCATCCGACCTTCGCCAACGATGGCCGTCCGATTACGGATCGCCAACCTCGGTCGACGACTCCCGGGCGCGCAGAACGGCCTCGGCCGCGCCAATATAGTCGCGGGTCAAGGGCGCGGCGTCCTGGCGTCGGACGATCTGCAGCTGGAAAACCACCACCTGCTCATAGCGGAACGCCGCCTCCGACATCGCCAGATAATATTCCCACATCCGGCAGAAGCGTTCGTCGAACATCGCCACGGCCTCATCGCGCCGGGCCATGAAAGCCAACCGCCAGGCTCGCAAGGTCTCGGCGTAATGCAGGCGCAGCACCTCGATGTCGGTGACCACCAGGCCCGAGCGCTCGACCACCGTGATCATGTCCGACAGGGACGGCAGGTGGCCGCCGGGGAAGATGTATTTGGTGATCCAGGGATTGGTGACGCTGGGCGCGTCGGAGCAGCCGATGGTGTGCAGCAGCATCACCCCGTCGTCGGCCAGGCGCTGGCGGCAGGTGTCGAAAAACTGTGCGTAATTGCCCAGGCCGACATGCTCGAACATGCCGACCGAGACGATGCGGTCGAACCGGCCCTCGACGGCGCGATAGTCGGTCAGGGCGAACCGCGCCCGGTCGGCCAGGCCCCGGTCGGCGGCGCGGCGGCAGGCGCGGGCGATCTGCTCCTGGGACAGGGTCACGCCCAGCACGTCGGCGACGCCGCCGACGCCGGCCAGATAGAGCGCCAGCCCGCCCCAGCCGCAGCCGATATCGAGCACGCGATGGTCCGGCCGCAGTCGCAGCTTGGCGGCGATGTGGCGCTTCTTGGCCAGTTGGGCGTCGGCCAGGCTCTGGCCAGGGTATTCGAAATAGGCGCAGGAATATTGCCAGTCCGGGTCGAGGAACAGCGCGTAGAGCGCGTCGCCCAGGTCGTAGTGATGGGCGACGTTGCGCCGGGCGCGGCGCGGATCGTTGCGCTGGCGCCAGAGCTGGGTGGCCGTGCGCGCGAGGTCGATGGCCCGGACGAGCGGCGAGGGATTGTCTTCGCCGTCATTGTCCAGCACCAGGCTGATGAAGTCGTGGATCGAGCCTTTTTCCATCACCAGCCGGCCGTCGGTGAACAGCTCGCCGGTCTTCAAGTCCGGATCCAGCAGTAGGGCCCACACCGCGGCGGCGTCGGTCAGGCGGGCGACGACTGGATCGGCGTCGCCGTCACCGAACGCCAGGCGCTCGCCCGAGGCCAGGACGAGGTCGAGGCGCGCGCGGCGCACCATCGGGGTGAGCGCCTTGCGCAGCAGGACCGCGGCGATCGTCATGGGGCCTCTCCTGGCGAAAAGCGGCGCTGCTTGGCCGGAAGGCGGGCGAAGACCTCCGCGCCGGCCTGGGCGAAGCGGGCCTGGCCGAACCGGTCCAGCACGCGGGACCGCGCGGCCGCGCCCATCGACGCCAATCGGTGAGGATCCGACATCAG
>JAQGIN010000334.1 GCA_028291125.1 Caulobacter sp. | reverse complement strand
TCGAGCAGGCCCTGCAGCAATTCCAGATGTTCAGCCCGCATCTCCTTGGCGATGCAGTCGGCACCCAGGCTGTCGACCTTGCCGCGCACGAACAGCCGCGCCTCGTAGATGGAGTCGCCCAGCGCGTCGCCTGCGTCTCCCAGCACAACCAGATTGCCCGACTGCGCCATGAAGGCCGACATGTGGCCGATATTGCCGTGCACGACGATGTCGATGCCCTTCATCGAAATGCCGCAGCGCGATGAGGCATTGCCCTCGATGACCAGCAGGCCGCCCTTGCCGGTGGCGCCGGCATACTGGCTGGCGTCACCTTTGACTGTTATCGAACCCGACATCATGTTCTCGCCGACGCCGGGTCCAGCTGAACCGTGCACTGTAATGGCGCTGCCGGAATTCATGCCGCCACAGTAATAGCCGACGCTGCCAGCCGCCGCCACTGGGTCGACCCGACCGAGCCGCTGCGAGCGGCGGTGCTGTCGCCGGCCCACGGGGTGCTGGTGACCAGCGCCACCCTGGCCGACCCGGCGCTGGACGATCCCTTCGCCCTGGCCGAGATGCGCACCGGGGCGGCGCGGCTGCCGCAGGCCCCGAAGGTGCTGCGGCTGGTGTCGCCGTTCGACTACGCCAACAACGCCAAGGCCTTCGTGGTCAACGACGTCGGCAAGGACGACCCGCGCCAGGTGGCGGCGGCGATGCGCGAGCTGTTCCTGGCGGCCGGCGGCGGGGGTCTCGGCCTATTCACCGCCATCCGCCGGCTCAAGGCCGTGCACGAGAAGATCGCCGCGCCGCTGGCCGACAAGGGCCTGGCCCTCTACGCCCAGCACGTCGATCCGCTGGAGGCCGGGGCCCTGGTCGACATCTTCCGGGCCGAGGAGGACGCCTGCCTCTTGGGCACCGACGCGGTGCGCGACGGGGTCGACGTGCCGGGCCGATCCCTGCGCCTGCTGGTCTTCGACCGAGTGCCGTGGCCGCGCCCCGATATCCTGCACAAGGCCCGCCGCGCCCGGTTCGGCGGCAAGGGCTATGACGACGCCGTCGCCCGAGCCCGCATCAGCCAGGCCTTTGGCCGGCTGATCCGCCGGGCCGACGACAAGGGGGTGTTCGTGATGCTGGACGCGGCGGCCCCGACCCGGCTCTTCTCCAGCCTGCCGGAAGGCGTCACCATCGAGCGAGTCGGCCTGGTGGAGGCCATCGAGGCCACCGCCGCATTCTTGTCCGAGGGCGGAACGTAAGCTGCGATCAAGCCTTCCAGCTGAGAGGGCGATCTGGGAGTGTCGAGATTCATGCGTGCGATCGTTCTGGCGGCCACCGCGGCCGTGGCCGTATCGACCGCGGCGGAGGCCCAGGAATTCGTCCGCGGCGACTGCCGCCCGATGACCACCGCCACCAGCGCCCTGCGCTTCGAGACCCCCGAGCATGCCCGCTGGTACAAGCGGTTCTGGACCGGGACCTGCGACGACTTGAAGTTCTGCTTTTCCGGCTCGCCCAACTGGAACGACATCGTCGGCAAGCTGATGACCCGCGCCGCCCCGGCCGAACGGGCGGCGCTGTTGCCCAAGGCCTGCCGCCTGGGCCAGCTGATCGGCCTGGAATGGTCGCGCGACCGGCGTATCAAGCACATCCACACCGCCGATCTGCGGACCTTCAGCGCCATGCTGGAGGCCTCGGGCGACGCCCTGGACGGGGTCGACAAGGTCGAGACCAAGGCCAAGGCGATGATCGCCTCGCGCTAGGCCTGATCCGCTGATGTGGACTTCAACCCCAAGCCATCATCCCCGCGAAGGCGGGGACCCAGGCTTTTTCCGAACCCCACAGCTCGACGATAAAACCCCCGGAATCCCCGCCTTCGCGGGGATGATGGCGAGCTTGCGGGCTTTGGGGCGAAAGAAACTCCCATTAAATCGTCCGCCTGACGCAATACCGTCGAATTTCTGCAACGGTCGGGGCCTAGAAGCGCCGCGGGGACAAACCGGGGGAGGAGCGCTGCGATGATGACACCCGGTTCGACCACCGACCTCTCGATCGACGACCACGCGGCGCCGAACCAGGCGCGCTCGGCCCGCGCCCTGGTCCAGGCGGTCCGCTGGCGCACCGGCCTGTCGCAGGACGAGTTCGCCCACGCCTTCCACATCCCACGCGAGCTGCTGGCCGACCTCGAACTGGGCCGGGCCCGGGCCGACGACGCCCTGACCGCCTATCTGCGGGTCATCGACCACGCCCCCGAGGTGGTGCGCGAGGCGCTGGACCGGGCGGGGATCTAGGGGGATCGCTGTATCCGCCGCCCCGACGTCCGACACCCCACCGTCCGTCATTCCGGGCCTTGTGCCCGGAATCCCTCGGTCCGCCGCAAGGACGGCGGCGCGCGCCGCCGTCGCGGCGTCTCACGTGGAAGTAGGCGCGAGCCGCGGGCGAGCCTCGAAGGACGCAGGGCCTGGCCGCCTCAGTGCTTCCCGCGATCCCGCCCGAAGTTCGGCTCGGCGCTCTCCTGGCCGGCGGCGATGACGCCGCGGCGAATGGCGC
>JAQGIN010000327.1 GCA_028291125.1 Caulobacter sp. | reverse complement strand
CCATCACCACCCCCACCTTGCTGTGGCGGCTGTTCAACGAGGACGGGGTGCGGCTGCTGGAGGAAAAGCCGCTGCGCGCCTTCTGCCGCTGCTCGACCGACCGCATCGGCGCGGTGCTGGGCTCGTTCACGCCCGAGGAGAAGGCGGAGATGATCGAGCCCGACGGCAAGATCCACGTCACCTGCGAATACTGCTCGCGGGTCTATGCGCTGGAGCCGGAGGCGGCGGGGTAGGAACGGCGGCGCGGAGCGTTCCACGCCGCCGTCTTCGACGAGATCAGACCTTGAGCAGGGACTCGAAGGCCGCGCGCACCGGATAGAACAGCTCCGGCTCATCGGAGTCCTGGACGAGGGCGGCCTCGTAGACGACGAACGTCTTGGTCAGCACGCCCGTCGACGTCTTGAACGTCACCTTCAGCTCGCCGGTCACCAGGCTGCCCAGGGCGCCGGGGATCGTGAGCGGGCTGTCGAGGGCGACCGCCTTGGCCAGGCTGAGGGCGCGCGGACCGGTCAGGGTCACGCCATCGGTCGTGGCGGCCAGATAGGTCGCGCTGGCCATGTCGTCGAGATCGACGCTGACCAGAGCGCCGTTCACCTGCAGCAGGGCGTTTGACACGGCCAGGGTCGCTCCCGTGGAGGGCTTGGGGATGGGCGTGGGCTTGGAGGTGGGCGTCGCCGTCTGAAAGCCGGTCCCGTCCTGCAGAGCAAAGACACCCTGAGCGTTACAGGAAATCCAGCCCGTCGGCGCGCTCACCGAGGCGTTGACGATCCTGGCGATGTTGTAGAGCAGGTCGGCCCCGGCCTGGTCGGCGCCGGTGTTGCACCCATAGAGCATCAGCGAGGAGACCTGGCCGTTCAGCGTGGCCAGGCTGGGCTGCCAGGTGCTCTGATTGGCCAGGCCGATATAGGTCGTCGGCCCGCCCAGGGTCCGGCCGCAGCCGGCGGCGATGACGCCGGGCCCGCCGTGACCGACGATCGTAGCGGTCACCTTGACCGTCTTCGGGCTCTCGCAGCCCAGGAGGTTGGAGGCGGCGATCGCGCTGGTGGCGTTGGCGCCGGCGGTGGGAATGCCGACACGGGCGTTGTCGAGATAGCCGTCGGGCGTGGTGGAATCGATGGTCGCGCAGCCGGTGACCGGCGGCAGGGCCGCGACCTTGGCGATCGAGACCGAGGGCGACGAGGAGGATGATGGAGTCGTCATGATGGGGCCTTGCGCGGCGAACGGCGTGGCCGGTCGCTTCGCGTCCTTGTGCTGGATGGAAGGGGTGGAGGCCGTCGCGGGTGAGGGCGATCGGTCTTGGTCGGGCAAGGCGGGCCGCCGACTTGGGGAAGCGGCCCGCCCGCCGAGCGGCGACGGCGGAAGATCAGGGCGGTGGAGCGATCCCCCGCCGCGCCGTCAGGTGTAGGCGACCGAGAAGTTGCCGTTCGCGCCCTGCACGACCGTGGCCGTGAAGAAGGGCGAGCCGGTGAAATCGATCGACGCGGCGGTGGTCGAGACCTTGGAGACGTCGATCACCTGGCCGGCGGTGTAGGAGCCGTCGGCGACGTAGAACTTCACCACCGGGGTGATGTTGAACGTGTCGTTCGGCTCGGCCAGGAAGGTGGCCACCGGGGTCGGGATCTTGGTCGGGCCGGGCTTGGCCATGCCAAAGACGTAGGAGTTCTCGGCGGTGAAGTCGGTGTCGGCGACGATGGCGAACGAGCCGCTCATCGCCGTACCGCCAGTGACGGTTCCAAAGCCGGTCGGCGGGCCGGCGATGAAGGGCACCGAACTGCGCTTGGAGGTGTCGACCAGGGCGTTACCGCCGGACGACAGCACGACGCCGGGCGACAGCGGCTCGGGCGAGGTGCCCCAGCAGGCGTAGGTGGTCTCGGTGTAGGTGACGCTGTCGTAGCCGTTGGGCAGCAGCGCCGTGAAGGTCGCCCAGGCGTTGGAGAAGATCTGCGGCTGCCCGCCGGTCGAGCTGACCTTGGGCTTTTCCATGAAGACGACGTAGCTCTTCGAGAAGCCGCTCTCGTTGAGCACTTTGATGTTGTAGGTGGCCATTTTGCCTCTCCGGAACCGCATTTTGCGGCCATGTATTGTCTCGGGTGAGCGAAATCAGCCCGTTTGACGGATGCGAAGAACAAAGCTTCATGAAAATCGATATTAATATTTGTGAAGACTTGTTTTTTCGCGAGCGCGGAGCGCCCTTTCGCTGAAGCAACTACAATCCACTGCGACGTCTCATGCAACCTAGACATGTTGCGCTGCGTGCAACAACCGGAGGGTAAAGTTGCGCTCAGCGCAATTCGATTGCGGGCGGTGACATCAAGTCACTGAACCTCATAGGAAATTTCATCCAGCAACTGGGTCAGGTTGATGACCAGATTTCGCTGAAACCGGCGGATGACCCGGATCAGGTCGGATTCCTCGGTGCGCAGCGCCGGCGCCTTGTGCAGCTCCATCTCGCCGCGGCCCAGCACCAGCCAGTCCAACGAGATGTCGAGCACTTCGGAGATCCTGGCCGCGTGGCTCAGCGACATCGAGCCGTCGTTGCGCCAGCGGCTGATGGCGCTTTCGTCGACCTCCAGATCCAGGGCCAGGCCCATCATCTTGGAGATGCCGCGCTGTTTGATGGCTGCGCTCAGGCGTTCCCCCCTCGACTCCACTGGCCCCCCCATCCGAAACCGGGCAGGTTCCCGAACGACGGACGCCGTCCTTCGGGACGGCGCATCGTACATAACCTTAGCTTAACCGCCATGGTTGTGTAGAGTTTGTGTGCTCGTGCAGGTTAGGGGGCGTGCGGGCCTAGTTCACTCGCCGTGTGGCGCTGGGCATATGCAGCGAGAACTCGGGGATCTGCGCGTCGAACACCTCGCCGGCCTCGGTCATCATCTGATAGCTGCCGACCATCGAGCCCGAAGGGGTGGGCAGCGGGCAGTTGGAGACAT
>JAQGIN010000312.1 GCA_028291125.1 Caulobacter sp. | reverse complement strand
ACGGCCTGATCAAGATCGAGATGCACTTCCTGCCCGACGTCTACGTCACCTGCGACGTCTGCAAGGGCAAGCGCTACAACCGCGAAACCCTGGAAGTGCTGTTCAAGGGCAAGACCATCGCCGACATTCTCGACATGACCGTCGAGGAGTCCGCCGACTTCTTCAAGGCGGTGCCGCCGATCCGCGATAAGATGGAGACCCTCAAACGAGTGGGCCTGACCTATATCAAGGTCGGCCAGTCGGCGACGACGCTGTCGGGCGGCGAGGCCCAGCGAGTCAAGCTGTCCAAGGAGCTGTCGCGCCGGGCCACCGGGCGGACGCTGTACATCCTCGACGAGCCGACCACCGGCCTGCATTTCGAGGACACCAAGAAGCTGCTCGAGGTGCTCCACGAACTGGTCGACCAGGGCAACACCGTGGTGGTCATCGAGCACAATCTGGACGTGGTGAAGACCGCCGACTGGCTGATCGACTTCGGGCCCGAGGGCGGCGACGGCGGCGGTGAGATCGTCGCGGTCGGCTCGCCCCAGACCGTGGCCGCGACCCCGGCCAGCTGGACCGGGCGCTATCTGAAGGACGTGCTGGCCCGCCACGAGTCGCGCCGCAAGGACCGCGTCGCCGAACTGAAGAAGAGCAAGCGGGCCTAGATCGCCCGATTGCCACGCCGCCGCGCTATCTCTAACGCTTGTTTGAACGCCCTCGCAGAAGGGCGTCGAGCAGGCGGAGGATGTCGATGAAGCTCTATGGCGAAGCCAATCCCGCGCCCAACCCGCGGCGGGTGCGGATCTTCCTGGCCGAGAAGGGCGTCGACCTGCCCGAGATCGCGATCGGCATGCGCCAGGGCGGCCACAAGTCGCCCGAGCACAAGGCCCGCAACTCGCTGGGTCAGGTGCCGGTGCTGGAGCTCGACTGCGGGACCACCATCACCGAGAGCGTCTCGATCTGCCGCTATCTGGAGGCCCTGCACCCGGCCCCGCCGCTATTCGGGCGTGACGCCCTGGACCAGGCGCGGATCGACATGTGGATCCGGCGCATCGAGTTCCAGCTGCTGGTCCCGATCGGCATGTTCTGGCGTCACGCCCACCCGTTCACCGCCAGCCTGCTCCAGCAGAACACCGAGTTCGGCGAATCCAACCGCGAGACCGTGCGCCGCGCCCTGCTGTGGCTGGACCGCGAACTGGCCGACGACCGCCCGTTCCTGGCCGGCGAGGCCTATTCGATGGCCGACATCGTCGCCCAGACCACCATCGACTTCGCCGCCTTCATCGGCCTGGAGCCGCCGGCCGAGGCCGGGCGGCTGGCCGCCTGGCGCGAGCGGGTGGGGGCGCGGCCGAGCGCCGGCGCCTGAGGCCACGGGCCCGAGGGGGCGAGACCGGAGCCTACTCCACGCGGCTCGAGGTCGCCGTCAGGTCGCGATAGGCCACGGCGGCCGGGGCGTAGATGACCACGTAATAGAGGGTCATCATGCCGGCGCTGAGCACCGTCGAAACGATGACGCCCGGCTTGAAATAGGCGGCCACCGAAGTGGTGTCGGTGCGGAACACCGCGCCGGCGTCGTGCAGGCTGCCGCCGGTCGCCAGGGCGGCGGCGGTGGCCAGCAGGGCGATGATGATCAGAGCCATCATGCCGACCACCAGGGCCAGGACGAAGGACAGGAAATAGGCCCCGAACAGGCTCCAGAAATGGCCCTTGGTCAGGTGCCAGGAATCGAACAGCCGCAGGCGGCCCTCGGCGAAGGTCTGGGGCGCGCACAGCGACAGCCGCACGCCCAGCCACACCAGGATGCCGGCGGCGAACAGTCCGACCCCGACCCCGACCACGGCCGCCAAGGGTCCGGCGACGATGGCCAGCAGGGCGGCGACCACCCCGGCGACGAACACCACGATGAAGACGCTGGCGATGGCCAGGAAGAAATAGATCAGGGTCAGCAGCACCAGCCGCAGCTCGTCGCGGCCGAGCTTGAGATAGTGGAAGGCCGGCTCGGTGGGCCGCATCACCACCCGGTAGATGGCGGCGGCGATCACCGCCTGGATGATCAGACCGATCGGCAGCAGCACGCCGTAGAGCGGCATCAGCTTGCCGAACGCGGCCATCGCCACGGCGGGATCGGCGCTGCTGGTGGCGCCGGAGGTTTCCAGGGCCATCAGCTCGGGCCCGGCTAGCCAGATGGTCATGACGCTGAGCAGAACGCTGACCGCCAGATAGACCAGGGCCCAGACGGCGACGGCCCGAGGCTTCTCCCGCGTGATCCGGAAGCCTTCGAAGGCGGCGTCGGTGGGCGAAAAGGTCGACATCGAATTTAGGTCCTGCAAGGCGTCGCCAACGGCGTCCGCCGGCGTCTGTAGACATGAACGGCCGCGCCGGTCCAGACGGCGGCGCGAGAAACCTCACCCTGGCCCCTCCCACAGCCAAGGCCCAAGCTACGCCGTCGGTTCCCGGCTTGAAGGGGACGACGGTCCCCGAGCGGCGAATTTCGGCCGGCGTGACCGGCGCGCATCGCTCGGCGCCCGTGCCGCGAGCGCTTTCCCGCGCCGGCCGATCGTCCTATGTGTCCGCGATGAACACCAAACCCATCCATGTCATCGGCGGCGGGCTCGCCGGGTCCGAGGCCGCCTGGCAGATCGCCCGGGCCGGCGTCCCCGTCGTGCTGCACGAAATGCGTCGCGACCTGCCCTCGGGCAAGGTGCGCACCGACGCCCATCAGACCGACGGCCTGGCCGAAATGGTCTGCTCCAACTCGTTCCGCTCCGACGACTGGCAGTTCAACGCCGTCGGCCTACTGCATGCCGAGATGCGCCGCTGCGACTCGATCATCATGTCGGCCGGCGACCAGCACCAGGTGCCGGCCGGCGGGGCGTTGGCCGTCGATCGCGACAACTTCTCGGCCGAGGTCACCCGCCGCCTCGAAAACCACCCGCTGGTGACCATCGACCGCGCCGAGGTAGCCGGTCTGCCGCCGGCCGCCAATGAAACGAATGGGTGGGACAGCGTCATCGTCGCCACCGGCCCCCTTACCTCGCCGGCCCTGGCTGAAGCCATCCAGGGCCTGACGGGCGAGGGCCAGCTGTCGTTCTTCGACGCCATCGCCCCGATCATCCATCTCGAGTCGATCGACATGGGCCAGGCCTGGCGCCAGTCGCGCTACGACAAGGAAGGCCCCGGCGGCGACGCGGCGGCCTATATCAACTGCCCGATGGACAAGGCCCAGTACGAGGCCTTCATCGACGCCCTGCTGGCCGGGCCCAAGGCCGAGTTCAAGGACTGGGAGCACGTGCCCTATTTCGACGGCTGCCTGCCGATCGAGGTGATGGCCGAGCGCGGCCGCGAGACCCTGCGCCACGGCCCGATGAAGCCGGTCGGCCTGACCAATCCGCGCGACCCGCTGGTCAAGGCCTACGCCATCGTCCAGCTACGCCAGGACAACGCCCTGGGCACGCTGTGGAACATGGTCGGCTTCCAGACCAAGCTGAAGCACGGGGCCCAGGCCGACGTCTTCCGCATGATCCCCGGCCTCCGGAACGCCCAGTTCGCGCGGCTCGGCGGCCTGCACCGCAACACCTTCATCAACAGCCCGCGGCTATTGGACGGACAATTGCGGCTGAAGGTCGACCCGCGGCTGCGCTTCGCCGGCCAGGTCACCGGGGTCGAGGGCTATGTCGAGAGCGCCGCCATCGGCCTGCTGGCCGGCCGCTTCGCCGCCGCCGAACGCCTGGGCCGCGTCCTCGACGCTCCGCCGGCCACCACCGCCCTGGGCGCCTTGGTCCACCACGTGACCGGCGGCCACCTGGAAGGCGGTGGCACATTCCAGCCGATGAACATCAATTACGGCCTGCTGCCACCGATGGAGCCCCCCAAGAGCGACGAATCCGGGGTCAAGATCCCGCTGAAGGAGCGCGGCCGCGCCAAGAAACGGCTGATGAGCCAGCGGGCCCTGGCCGACCTGGACCGCTGGCTGACCTCGCCTCCCGCGGCCTGACAGCCATACTCATTGTTGCAACTCGGCTACGCTCGGCCGCTTAACCGCCATATTCTCGCGGTTGGGCGTCGAAAGAAGTTGCGGTATTTTTGTCCTACCATTTAGATGACACCGGTAGCATCAAGCGAGTCCGCGTTTCATCGAGAGATGACACCGGTAGCTATTGAAGCCGCCGATAAAAATCGCGGGCGCGTCCGACCAAAAAGAGTCGCGTCCGTTTTGGGAAACTTGGGGGGAAACCATGCGAATTCATTCATCGCGGCGCAGCCGCGCGCGCGTCCTGTGCGACCGCGCATCCTTTGGCGCGCTGACCATCGCCGCCGCCCTGGCCCTTACGGCCGGAAACGCCACGGCTCAGGACGCGCCCGTCAAGGCCGAGGACAGCTCCACCGTCGAGGAGGTCGTAGTCACCGGCTACCGCGCCGCCCTGCAGAGCGCGCTCAGCCTGAAGCGCCAATCCAACGTGATGATGGACGCCATCAACGCCGAGGACATCGCCGACTTCCCCGACGCCAACCTGGCCGAATCCCTGCAGCGCCTGCCGGGCGTATCGATCGACCGCGACAACGGCGAAGGCCGCACCATCACCGTCCGCGGCCTGGGCCCCGACTTCACCCGCGTGCGCCTGAACGGCCTGGAAGCCCTGTCCACCGCCGGCGCCAACGACTCCGGCACCAGCGGCAACCGCGGCCGCGGCTTCGACTTCAGCGTCTTCGCCTCCGAACTGTTCAGCTCGCTGCGCGTGCAGAAGACCTCGTCGGCCGAGACCGACGAAGGCTCGCTGGGCGCGACCATCGACCTGATCACCGGCCGGCCGCTGAACTTCAAGGGCCGCCGCCTGGCCCTCAACGTCCAGGACGCCTATTACGAGAACGGCGACCACCACAATCCGCGCGCCTCGGCCCTGATCTCCGACCGTTGGGACACCAAGTGGGGCGAGTTCGGCGGCCTGGTCTCGATCGCCTACAACACCCGCGACACCACCACCGACAGCTATGGCCGCCAAGCGGGCCAGTCGGACTACGCCTACCGCGGCTCGACCTTCGCCACCACGCCCAACCCGACCGTCAACGGGGCCTCGACCCTGACCCGCCAGGGCTTCGCCGCCCCGGCCGGCACGGCGTGCAACGCCATCATCCCCGGCGTCAACATCACCAACCTGACGGTCTGTAACGCGCTGCGCGGCTCCAACGCCGCCGCCTACGCCCTGGTCAACAGCCCGCAAGGCTCGACCCTGACCCGCGACGCCAACGGTGCGACCACCACCACCGCCCCCGGTTCGCTGGTGCGCATCCCGGCCCTGCCGACCATCAACCAGCAGCAACTGTCACAGGAGCGCATGGGCCTGACCGGCTCGGTGCAGTGGCGCTCGCCCGACAGCCGCACCCTGGTCAGCATCGACGGGGTCTATTCGCGGTTCTACAACGACTCGATCAACTATCAGATCAGCGCCGTCGGCCTGAACCGCAACAACACCAACAACGGCTACAACACCGCCACCAACAGCACGGCCGTGGCCACCAAGCGCGGCCTCTACAACAGCTGCACCCAGCGCGCCGGCACCGCCATCATCCAGCCGCTCGACTGCGGCCAGCAGTTGAACGGCGGCGCCTTGGTTCCGGGGATGCAGTTCAGCTTCAACCCCAACAACCTCGACCCGTACGACTACTACAACGCTCCGACCTCGCCGGGCTATGTCGCCAACGCCGACGGCCTGGCTCTGCGGGACGCGATGATCGGCCGCCCCAGCGTGCGCCTGATCGACGCCGCCCTCAGCTCCAGCGGCGCCAACGCCGACTATCTGAAGCTCGGCAATGTCGACATGCGCTCGGCGGCCGACGAGCAGTACTACACCACCTTCTTCCAGCAGGGCTCGATCAACATCGAGCATCAGGTCACCGACAAGCTGAAGGTCAACGCCCTGTACGGTCGCTCACGCTCGGTGAACAAGGGCGTCGGCCTGCTGGCCGACTATATCAAGCTCGACTCCGGCCAAGGCGTCACCGGCAACGACTACTTCATCTATGACGACCGCCAGGGCGGCTCGATGCCGCTGGTCAATTTCGGCTTCGACGCGGCCAATCCCGCCAACTGGGATTTCGTCAAGAACTACTCGTCGCTGCGCGTCTACGAGTCGGTGTCCGACAACCACTACGAAGGCGGCCGCTTCGACCTCGCCTATGAGGTCGACGACAATCTGACGGTGAAGGTGGGCGCCAGCCAGCGGAAGTATTCGTTCTACACCAGCCGCACCGGACGGGCCGGCGGCTCGGCCGGCGAGACCCTGAACCCCAGCTTCAAGGAAGCCAACAGCTCGGTCGCCGCCACCAGCCTGCTGATCAACTGGGGCAAGGGCCTGGACGTCCCGACCGGCACCACCACCGCGTTCCTGGCTCCGGACCTCGACAAGTTCAAGAGCCTGTTCGACTTCACCTGCAACTGCGTCAACAAGTGGGGCGACTGGCGGACCTCGAACCTGTCGAACCCGGCCAACACCTACAGCGTCGACGAGACCGACAGCAGCGCCTTCGTGCAGTTCGACTTCAACACCTATGTGTTCGATCGCCAGCTGCGCGGCAACTTCGGCACCCGCTACGCCCTCACCGAGGTCGAGGCCAACGGCCTGACCAACACCTCGCGGCCGATCAGCGGCGAGAACAAGTACCACGACATCCTGCCGGCCCTGAACATGGCCTATGAGGTCGCCGACAACATGATGGTCCGCTTCGGCGCGGCCAAGGTGATGTCGCGGCCGCTGCTGGGCAATCTGGCCCCCAGCATCACCGCGTTCAGCGCCCCCAACAGCAGCGGCTCCACCACCGGCGGATCCATCACCGTCGGCAATCCGAAGCTCGCGCCGTTCCGGGCGACCAACTACGACCTGAGCTTCGAATGGTACTTCGCGCCGGGCGCCCTGTTCTCGGCCGCGATCTTCGACAAGGACATCAGCAGCTTCCCGCAGACCCTGGTCAACAGCGGCACCCTGCCCTCGATCCTGCCGGCCTTCGCGGTCGCCGACCTGATCCAGGCGGTCAACGACGGCACCGGCACCGCGATCCAGAAGCAGGCCCAGATCGACTACATCAACAACCAGTCGTTCGACATCCGCCAGTTCCGCGACGCGCCGGGCGGCTACATCCGCGGCATCGAGCTGAACTACCAGCAGAACCTGACCTTCCTGCCCTGGTTCCTCGACAAGTTCGGCATCCAGGCCAACTACACCCACCTGGAATCCGAGCTGCAGTACATCATCGATCCGGGCGCCCTGGCGATCAAGAACGCCGCCGGCGTGATCACCACTCCGGCCCGGCCGCAGGTCATCGCGCCGGGGCCGTTCACCGGCGCCTCGCCCGACGCGTTCAACTTCACGCTCTACTACGACGCCAAGAACTGGTCGGCGCGGGTCTCCACCGCCTATCGCGCCAAGTACTACACCCAGTACCCGATCGCCTCGGGCACCTGTAACCCGGGCTTCTGCGACTCGCCGCTGGTCAACGACTTCCTGGGCAGCAAGGCGACGACCAATGTCGACGCCTCGTTCAGCTACAAGTTCAACAAGAACATGGCGCTGAGCGTCGAGGCCCTGAACCTGACCAAGCAGACCAGCGATCGCTTCGGCTACGCCGACGATCCGGTGGTGGTGCAGTACGCGGCGCCGGGCCGGCAGTTCTTCGTCGGCTTCCGCATGACCTACTAGGCCCGTCTTCACGGGGGACGACGAAGGGCGGCGTCGGAGCGATCCGGCGCCGCCCTTTTTCTTGGGCGAACGTCCGGCCAAAACCCCGGACAAAGCAGCGTCTCGCGCCTCGTAAGTAAGTGGTTTATGACTTAGCTTTGGGCGCCCGCGTCGAACCCTGGCGCGAGTCGGAGCAATGGCGGCCCATGCGCGGGCGGCCGGCGCCTTCGGCCTGCACGGGGCGCATGGCGGCTGCTAGGGACGATGGCACGTCCCGGCGCGGGGTGGAAGCGGAGTACGACCGACGTGTCGATGCAACAGATGCCGATCGGCGCGCGGGCGGCGGCCCGGTGCGACTTCCTCGGCGCCCCGCCCTATAGCGAACAGGCCGACGCCCTGGTGCGCCGCTTTCTCACCTCCGCCCATAAGGCGGCGCTGGAGCAGCTGGCGGCCTGGATGGTCGAGGCCGGCATGGCCGTGCGCCTCGACGCCGCCGGCAATCTGGTCGGCCGCTACGAGGCGGAGACCGCCGGCGCCCCGGCCCTGCTGATCGGCTCGCACATCGACACCGTCCGCAACGGCGGCCGCTATGACGGCGCCCTGGGCGTCACCCTGGGGATCGACTGCGTCTCCACCCTGCACGCGACCGGCCGCCGCCTGCCCTTCGCCGTCGAGGTCATCGCCTTCGGCGACGAGGAGGGCTCGCGCTTCTCGGCCTCGATGACCTGCAGCCGGGCGGTGGCGGGAACCGCCGACCTGACGGTGCTGGAGATGCGCGACGCCGATGGAACCAGCCTGGCCGACGCCCTGCGCGATTTCGGCCTGGAGCCCACGCGGCTGGCCGACGCCGCCCGCGCGCCCGGCGAGGTGCTGGCCTTTCTCGAGGCCCATATCGAACAGGGCCCAGTGCTGGAGGCCGAGGGCCTGGCTCTGGGCGTGGTCACCGCCATCGCCGCCCAGAAGCGGCTGATGGTCCAGTTCCGGGGCGTGGCCGGCCACGCCGGCACCACGCCGATGAACCTGCGGCGCGACCCCGGCCCGGCCGCCGCCGAGGCCATACTGGCGGTCGA
>JAQGIN010000299.1 GCA_028291125.1 Caulobacter sp. | reverse complement strand
GTGTCTCGTCAAGGGCGTAGGGTCAATGTCTTATTCTCGGGGGTGTTTGGCTCGACCTGGAAGACCTAAGGGGGTCTTGCTGCAGTGCGAGAAGCACCCAACAAATCTGCCTCCCTCGCCCTTGTGGTGAGGGTTCAGGGTTCAGCGGGCCGGCGGCGTCAGGACAAGATCCAAGGGGCCCGCCGACGGATGGGCCCTCGCCACAAGGGCGAGGGAAACACCATGGGGCCGGATTCAAGGGGAGCGCCTAGGCCGCCCGGGCCTCGGTCTCGGCCATCCGCTGGATGGCGACATAGTCGGTCTTGCCGGTGCCCAGCACCGGCACCTGCGGCACCTTGAGGATCTTGCGCGGCACGCTCAGCTCCGGCGCGCCGACGCTCTGGGCATGGGCGACCATGGCGGCGACGGCGGCGTCGGGGCGGTCGGTGACCAGCACCAGCCGCTCGCCCTTCTTCTTGTCAGGCAGGGAGATCACCGCGTGGCGGCCGTCGGGCCAGACGGCGGCGGCGATGTCCTCGGCGGCGGTCAGCGACACCATCTCGCCGCCGATCTTGGCGAAGCGCTTGACCCGACCCTTGATGCTGATCCAGCCGTCGATGGTCATGCTGACCACGTCGCCGGTGTCGTGCCAGCCGTCGACCGGCGGCTCCAGCACCCCGCCTTCGCCCAGATAGCCGGCCATGATGTTGGGGCCGCGGACGAAGAACCGGCCGCCGCCGTCGATGCCCTCGACCGGCTCGATGCGCACCTCGACGCCCGGCAGGATCTTGCCCACCGTGCCGCGGCGGTTGTCGTCCGGCAGGTTGACGGCGATCACCGGCGAGGCCTCGGTGGCTCCGTAGCCCTCCAGAACCGGCACGCCGCCGAACAGGTCGGCGATCAGGTTGTGGGTCTCCTCGCGCACCTTCTCGGCCCCGCAGACGATGAACTGCAGGCCCGACAGCTCGTCGCTCTCGGCGGCGCGGGCGTAGTGGTTGAGGAAGGTGTCGGTGGCGAACAGCACCGAGGCCCCGACGTCCTTGATCAGCGGCGGGATCTGCTTGGTGTGCAAGGGCGAGGGGTACTGGAAGGCCTTCATGCCCTTCAGCAGCGGCAGGATCACCCCGCCGGTCAGGCCAAAGCAGTGGAACACCGGCAGCGGGTTGAACATCACCCAGTCGGGATCGAGTTCGATATGGGCGGCGATCTGCTCGGCGTTGGAGACCAGATTGGCCTGGGTCAGCACCACGCCGCGCGGCGCGCCGAAGCTGCCGGAGGTGAACAGCACCACCCCGGGGTCGTCCGGCTTGGCCGGGACCCGTAGGCGACGCGGAAAGACGCCCGCCACGGCGGCAAGCAGCTTGTCGCCGACGCCGATGGTGGCGCGAACGTCCTCCAGATAGGTGATGGCGCAGGGGCCCTCGAGGGCGTCGACGATGTCGTGCAGCTTGCCCAGCTCGATGAACTTGTGGGCGGTCAGCACCCGCTTGACGCCGGCGATCTGGCAGGCGGCCTTCAGATTACGCAGGCCGGCGGTGAAGTTCAGCATGGTCGGCACGCGGCCAAAGGCGTGCAGGGCGAAGAAGGTCACCACCGCCGCCGAGCCCGAGGGCAGCAGCACGCCGACGTTCTCGCCCGGCCGCGTCATCGCCGCGATCTTGCGGCCCAGGGCGAAGCTGGCCCGGACCAGGTCGGTGTAGCTGAGCGGATTGCGGTCCTGGTCCTCCAGGATGGCCTTGTTTGCGCCGTAACGATCGCGAGCGTCGAGCAGGGCGTCGAAGAGGGCCTTGCGGCCGTCTTCCACCTTAAAAACAACCGGCATGCCGGCGAAACCTCCCCAAAAGGCGAAACACCGCCCTGGTTCATTGAGCGCGGAGCCTAGCGGCCGGGTCCGGCTTTGAAAAGACCGGTTACAATCCGTGAGCAGAGCGCGGCATTTCGCGGCTTTCGCGTCGCCCGCGCTTGATCCGGGAGGCAAGAAGGCCGATCTAGGCCCCATGGTCACGTTGATCGATACGCTGAAGGCCCGTTCCCCGGATGACCGGGCCGCGCGCCATCCCGAAAAGCAGAATCGCCCGGACACCCCGGTGCTGCGCAAACCCGACTGGCTGCGCGTGCGGGCTCCCGGCTCGCCCGGCTATAACGAGACCCGCGACATCGTCCGCGACCACAAGCTGACCACGGTCTGCGAAGAGGCCGCCTGTCCGAACATCGGCGAGTGCTGGAGCCAGAAGCACGCCACCATGATGATCATGGGCGAGACCTGCACCCGGGCCTGCGCCTTCTGCAACGTCAAGACCGGCCTGCCCGACGCCCTGGACCCCACCGAGCCGCAGCGCGTCGCCCAGGCGGTGGCCAAGATGGGCCTCAAGCACGTGGTCATCACCTCGGTCGACCGCGACGACCTGGCCGACGGCGGGGCCGATCACTTCGCCAAGGTGGTGCTGGCCATCCGCGCCGCCGCGCCGGGCACGACCATCGAGATCCTGACCCCCGACTTCTTGCGCAAGGACCGGGCCGAGAACGTGGTCATCGACGCCCGCCCGGACGTCTTCAACCACAATCTCGAGACCGTGCCGCGGCTCTATCTGAAGATCCGCCCCGGGGCCCGCTACTATCACTCGCTGCGCCTGCTCGAGCGGGTCAAGGAGCGCGACCCCACCCAGTTCACCAAGTCCGGCCTGATGGTCGGCCTGGGCGAGACCAAGGAGGAGGTCATGCAGGTGATGGACGACATGCGCAGCGCCGGCGTCGACTTCATCACCATCGGCCAATATTTGCAGCCGACCCGCAAGCACGCCGCCATCGACCGCTTCGTGACGCCGGACGAGTTCAAGGCCTATGAGGCCATCGCCCGGGCCAAGGGCTTCCTGATGGTCTCGGCCAGCCCGCTGACCCGCTCGTCGCACCACGCCGGCGAGGATTTCGCCAAGCTGGCGGCGGCCCG
>JAQGIN010000270.1 GCA_028291125.1 Caulobacter sp. | reverse complement strand
ATCCGCAACGCCTTCGAGGCGATGGGCGAGCGGCCGATGGAGGTGGCGGCCACGCTGCGGGCCTCGCCGCTGGACGCCTTCCTCACCGTCGCCGTGCCCCAGGCGCGGCGCGGCTTCCTGACCGCGGCGGTGCTGGTCTTCGCCCACACGGTCGGCGAGTTCGGGGTGGTGCTGATGATCGGCGGCTCGGTGCCGGGCAAGACCGAGGTGGTCTCGACCCGCATCTATCAGCTGGTGGAGTCCCTGCGGTTCGGCGAGGCGCATCTGCTGTCGGCCGGTCTGCTGATCTTCGCCTTCGCCGTGCTGCTGGCCATGCTGCTGATCGAGCGGCGCACGGCGCGGCCGATCCCATGACCCCGCCGCCCGCCAAGGCCGGCCTGGAGGCGCGGTTCGCCGGACGACTGGGGAGCTTCGCCCTCGACGTCGCCTTCAGCCTGGCCCCGCGCGGGATCTCCGCCCTGATCGGTCCGTCGGGCGCGGGCAAGACCAGCCTGCTGCGCTGCATCGCCGGCCTGACCCGCCTGCCCGGCGCGCTGGTCGTCGACGGCGAGACCTGGCAGGACAACCGCCGCTTCCTGCCGCCGCATCGGCGGCCGGTCGGGATGGTGTTCCAGGACGCCAGCCTGCTGAGCCACCTGTCGGTGACCGGCAACCTGCGCTACGGCCAGCGGCGAACGACGGCGCCCCAGGCCACCGGCCTCGACGAGGTGGTCGAACTGCTCGGCCTGGCGCCCCTGCTGCACCGCGCGCCGGCCCATCTGTCCGGCGGCGAGCGCCAGCGGGTGGCCCTGGGCCGCGCCCTGCTCTCGCAGCCGCGCCTGCTGCTGATGGACGAGCCGCTGTCCAGCCTCGACGCCGACAGCAAGGCCGAGATCCTGCCCTATCTGGAGCGGCTGCACCGGGCCCTGGCCATTCCGGTGCTCTATGTCAGCCACGACGCCGGCGAGGTGGCGCGGCTGGCCGACCATCTGCTGATGATCAAGGGCGGCCGCATCGTCGAGACCGCCACCGACCTGCGCGCCGCCGCCGTCGCCCAGCGCGCGGCCATCGAGGGGCAACTGGCGCAGATGGATGCCGAACGGGTCCGCCGCCTGGCGCTGGCGGCGCTGCTGGCGGGGCTGGATCCGGCGTAGGGCTTTGCCTGTAGGTTTGCGTCGCCCCCAAAAGCCCATCATCCCCGCGAAAGCGGGGACCCAGGTGTTTTATCGTCGAGCGCCGTAGGCTTCAGAAAAAGCCTGGGTCCCCGCTTTCGCGGGGATGATGAAAGGGTGGGTCAGACCGCCTTGTCGCGCATGTAGTCGCGGGTGACCGGCAGGGCGTCGACGCGCTTGGCCAGCTGGATCTGGAACACCATGTGGCCGCCATAGCGGAAGCCCAGCTCGGCCGAGGCCAGATAGAACTCCCACATCCGTCGGAAGCGGGCGTCGTACAGCGTCGGGATCTCCGGATCGCCCAGGAACCGCGCCCGCCAGTGCTTGAGGGTGTCGGCGTAGTGCAGGCGCAGGATCTCGATGTCGGTGACCCACAGCCCGGCCTCCTCGATGGCGGCCAGGGTCTCCGACAGGGCCGGGATATAGCCGCCGGGAAAGATGTACTTGTGGGTGAAGGCGTTGGTGCGGCCCGGCCCGGCCATCTTGCCGATCGAATGCACCACGGCCACGCCGTCGTCGGCCAGCAGGCGCTTGATGGTCTGGAAATAGGTGCGGAAGTTGGGGGCCCCGACGTGCTCCAGCATGCCGACCGAGACCACGCGGTCGAACGACCGGTCCAGGTCGCGATAGTCCTTCAGTTCGAACTGGACCTTGTCGGCCAGGCCGGCGGCGGCGACGCGCTCCTGGGCCAGGGCCAGTTGTTCGGTCGACAGGGTGACGCCGGTGACCTGGGCCCCGTGATCGGCCGCCAGGGTCATCGACAGGCCGCCCCAGCCCGAGCCGATGTCGAGCACACTCTGGCCCGGACCGATCTTGAGCTTGGCGGCGATATGCGCCTTCTTGGCCGCCTGGGCCTGCTCCAGCGTCATGTCGGGCCGGGCGAAATAGGCGCAGGAATACTGCATGTCGGCGTCGAGGAAGCGACGATAGAGGTCGTTGGACAGGTCGTAATGGTGGGCGACGTTGCGGCGCGCGGCGGCGCGGCCGTTGACCTGCTGGATCTTGCGTTGAATCGCCAGCCGGGTGCGCTTGATCCACGAGCCGCGGCCCTTGAAGCCCCGCCCGCCGCTGCGGCCGACGATCTGCAGCAGGTCCCACATCGTGCCCTGATCGAAGGTCAGATCCTGGTCCATATAGGCCTCGCCCAGGCCCAGACCGGGATTGGCGGCGATGCGGCGCAGGCCCTTGCCGGTCATGCGGGCCACCACCGGCGTCCCCGTGCCGTCGCCCAGCCGCTCCACCCGGCCGCCCGGCAGATGCAGGGTGAGGTCGCCGACCTTGATCATCCGACGCAGGAGAGTTTCGATCATGGGCGGGCTTACCTGGCTGGACCTCGACGACGTCCACTTCCTAGAGCGTGATTCCGTCGGATGGAAGCACGCCTCCCACTCAGCCCTCTACCGCACCCCGGCCTTGGCTCGCGGATAGCTGCGGGCGGCCAGCGGCGCCGGCTTATAGCCGACGTCGAAGTGGCAGGCCTCGCCATAGGTGGCCACCGCCGCCCGGCAGCCGGCCGCCAGCGAGGCCGGGCTCGGCTTCTGGCCCTTGTCGATCCAGGCCATCATCGCCCGAAGCAGGGCGGCGTATTCCGGGGTCGCCAGCTTGCTGTGCTCATGCTCGTCGGTGAACGACTGCACCAGCAGGTCCGAGGCCCCGGCCTGGGCCACGGTGTCGCGGAACACGCTTTCCAGCTCGACGAAGGCGGTGGGGTCGTCCTTGGCGTGCATGGTCAGGGTGGGGACGATCAGCTGGCCGCTGAGGTCGCTGTCAAAGGCCAGTTGGCGCACGCCCTCGGGATCGGCGGCGAAGCGGGCGACGCCGCGATTGAGGGCGGCGTCGTCGTCCGAGCCCTGATAGCGCACCCCGACATTGCTGAACGGATTGTGGCCGCCCAGCCGCTTGTTGACCAGGTCGGCGAAAGTGAAGGTGGCCCAGCCCAGGTGGCTCTGCAGGCTGCTCTCGCGGATGCGGATCACCGCCAGGATATTGGACAGCTTGCGCTGCTGCTCGGGCGTGCGCTGGGCGGCCGGCAGCTCGACGCCGGTGCAGGCGTTGATCCGCTCGTCCAGCGCGTGGTTGGTCAGCTTGCTGTCGACCGGCTGGCCCTGCCACAGCGGATAGGCCGCCTCGCCGGCGGCGGGGTTGTTCTGGCAATAGTACTGATAGACGGCCCGCAGGTCGGCGCGGAAGTCGTAGGACCGCGTGCCGCCGCCCAGCACGCCGCTGGTCAGCACCACGCCGTCATAGTTCAGCTTGCCGGCGGCGTCGCGGCCGTACAGTTCGGCGGTCTTGGCGGCGACATTGGCGCCGTAGGACTGCCCGTGCAGCAGGGTGTGTTTCGGCCGCCCGAACTTGGTCCAGAACAGCTGGCGCAGGGTGTCGGTATCCTCGGCCGCGCTGCGGGTTCCGTAGCCGCCGCGCCGATAGTTGGTCCCCGCCCAAGCGAAGCCTTCCTTCACCGTCACCGAGAACCGCTCGAGGTCCTCCAGCGCGTCGTCGGGCTTGGGTGCCTTCAGGCGCGGGCCGCCGTGGCTGTGGACCACCAGCGTCCCGTTCCACGTTTTGGGCACGGCGATCCAGTAATAGGCCCCGCGGACATCCTGGCCGGCGTAGCAGGCCACCCCCTCGCCCACCGAAGCCGGACACGGCTTGGCCTCCTGGGCCTGGGCGCGATCGGCGACCGTGGTGGTCAGGGCCGAGAGCGCGAGCGCGGCGCAGAGGGCGATCAGGCGGGATGCGGACATGGGGAACTCGGGAATGCGACGACGGAGCCGGTTTGGCGAGGGCGGCGGACCGCCCTCGCCAAACCCGGTCAGAACGACTTGCTGACGTTGAAATACCAGTAGCGGGCGTAGGGATTATAGAGCGCGCCCAGATAGCCGCCCGACGACAACGGCGGATCCTTGTCGAACAGGTTGCGGGCGCCGACCCGCAGGCGGGTGTCCGACAGCATGCCCTTGTCGAGGATCCGGTACTGCACATAAAGGTTGGCGATGGTCTGGGACTCGACGGTGTAGGGCGTGCCGTCGGCGGCCAGCAGGTCGGTGTCGAGCACCGAGCCGGTATAGATCACCGCCCCGCCCACCTGGAACGGTCCCTTGCGCCAGGTCAGGGTGCTGGTGCTCTTCCATTCCGGCTTGCCGTTCTTGCGCAGCAGGTCGCCCGGATCGGTCAGCGGCGTGGCCGGATTGATCGTGCCGGCGGCGCGGGCGTCGAACAGCGCCTGGATCGGCGGGGCCGGCTGCTGCGAGAACTTGTCCATGTAGCTGGCGTCGATGTTCAGGGTGAAGTCACCCCGCGTGTCGGTGCGCTTGCTCCAGATGAAGCCGATGTCGACGCCGCTCACCGTCTGCGGCTGCAGGTTCTTGAACTGGTCGAGGATCTCGGTGATCTGGCCGACCGGGGCCAGGCCGGTGCCGGCGAAGAAGGCGACGTCGTCGGCGTTGGGCGCGGCGCGGATGACATTGGGATTGCTGGTGTTGGTCAGGCGCGCCAGATAGTCCTGGATGGCGATATTGGCCGAACCCAGGGTGCCGACGATGCCCTTCTGCTCGATCTGCCAGCGGTCGATGGTCAGGGTGAAGCGGCCGAAGCGGTCGGGAATGAAGGTCGGCTGCAGCACCGTGCCGATCGAATAGCTCTCGCTCTCCTCGGCCTTCAGATTGGGATTGCCGGCGGTGGTGAAGCGGATGCCGACGCCGCGCGAACAGGCGCTGAAGGTGGCGATACGCTTGGCCCGCAGGTCGGCCTCGCAGCGGTAATAGTCGGTGACGGTGTTGGTGCGCGAATAGTTGAACGGGTTGGTGGTCTCCAGGTTGGGGGCGCGGAAGCCCTGTTGCCAGGAGCCGCGGATCCGCAGGCCGTCGACCAGGTCCCAGGCGAAGGCGACCTTGGGTTTGGCCACCGAGCCGAAGTCGCTGTAGTTCTCGAACCGTCCGGCCAGCTGCAGGTCGATGCGTCGGACCAGCGGGATGTTCATTTCCGGCGACACCAGCGGCACGGCGAACTCGACGAAGGCCGAGGCCACGTCGCGCGAGCCCTTGGTGCTCGGGGTGTCGTTGACGCCGGTGACGTTGCTGCGGCTGGTGGCGCCGGTCACCGGATCGACGAATGGCGTGCGGCCGTCCAGCATCGGGTCGCGCAGGTCCTTCTGGGTCTCGTGCCGGGCCTCGACGCCGATGGCCACGCCGACATCCCCGCCCCAGATCGTGAGCAGGTCGGGCTTGGAGATCTTGAAGTCGGCCAGGGTTAGGGTGGTGGTCGACTTGCGCTTCAGGCGGAAGCGGATGGCGTCCAGGGCCGCCTTCGAGCTGGGCGTGCAGTCGCGCCCGCCCTCGCCGTCCAGGCAGCCGCCGTTGAACGGGTTGTAGGCGTCGGGGGTCGACAAGGCCAGTTGCTGCGCCAGCTTGGTGCTGTCGATGCCATCGGACTCGTCGGTGGCCTGGGCCTTGGAATACAGCAGGGCCGAATCCCAGTTGAAGCCCCACTTCTCGCCCTTCAGCCCGGCCAGGTAGCGGGTCTGGTAGTTCTCGACCTCGACCTTGCTGGGACCCAGGTCGTTGAAGCGATAGTTGGTGAAGGTCACCGGCAGGCCGGCGGCCGGGACGTTGGTCAGGTTCGGCAGGCGGTTGGGATTGACCGTGCCGTTGGCGAAGGTCACCGGGCCGAACGGGTTGTAGTAGTTGGAGGCCGGCACGCCGATCGCCACCAGGCTGGTGCCCTGGGTGGTCAGGCCCTCGGAGGTGGCGTGATAGAGGCCCAACTCGCCATAGGCGGTCAGATTGTCGTTCAGGTCGTAGTGGCCGTTCAGGAACACGTTCTGGCGGCTGATCTTCGGGGCGATGGTGGTCGCGTCGTTCTGCGGGGCGTTGTAGCGATAGGCGTTGGCGGTGCTGCCGGTGGCCAGGTTGCCGGTGCCCAGGCACAGGCCGTTGCCCAGCTGGGTGGCGCAGCCGGCGATGGTGTTGGGCTGGACGTGGGTGGCCCCGGCCGCCGTGGTCAGGGCGGTCGTGCCCTGGCGGACGATGGCCCCGGCCCCGATCACCGTGACATTGGCGAACGAGTTCTGGTTGCCGCGGTTGTCCGGCGCGGCGCTGGCGCTGTAGCGCGGATCATTGGCGAACAGCGAGCGCAGATCCTGGGTGGCGGTGTAGGGCTCGTCGCTGGGCCGCTGGGCGGCGCGCTCGGTGAAGTTGGCGTTCAGCGAGATGTTGCCGCGGCCGCCGGCGAGGTCGCGACCGGCGAAGATGTTGCCGGAGAACTCCTTGCGGTGGGTGCCCTCGGCGAAGCCGTACTGGGCGTCCATGTTGAGGCCGTCGAAGTCGGTCTTCAGCACGCTGTTGACCACCCCGGCCACCGCGTCGGCGCCGTAGATGGCGGCCGCGCCGTCGCGCAACACTTCCAGCCGCTGCAGGTTCGAGGTCGGGATGGCGTTGGCGTTGTAGCCCAGCAGCGGCACGGTGCCCGACGACTGGCTGGTCGGGTGCGACACCAGGCGGCGGCCGTTCAGCAGCACCAGGGTGTTGCCGACGCCGAGGCTGCGCAGATTGATCGAATTGACGTCGCCGCGGGTGGAATTGCTGGTCTGCGGGGCGTTGCTGCCGTTGATGAACACGTCGCCCATCTGCGGGATCGAGCGGAACAGGTCGTCGCCCGACACCGCGCCGGTGGCGGCGATCTGGCTGTCGTCGAGCACGGTCACCGGCAGGGCGGCGTTGACCTTGGCGCCCTTGATCTGGCTGCCGACGACGACGATTTCCTCGACGGCGGTGG
>JAQGIN010000269.1 GCA_028291125.1 Caulobacter sp. | reverse complement strand
GTCCTTGAGGGCGGCCTTGCACGGCTCAAGCGTGCGCTGGACGAGATCCTCGACCAGTTGCTCGAGCTTGGCGCGTGACAGCTTCAACACGAGATGCTTCGGCCCGCTCGCGTCGGCGGTGATGAACGGCAGGTTGATCTCGGTCTCCTTGGCGTTGGAGAGCTCGATCTTGGCCTTCTCGGCCGCTTCCTAGAGACGCTGCAGGGCGAGCTTGTCCTGGCGCAGGTCGATGCCCTGCTCCCTTTTGAACTCGTCCGCGAGATAGCTGATGATGCGCTGATCGAAGTCCTCGCCGCCCAGGAAGGTGTCGCCGTTGGTGGCCTTCACCTCGAACACGCCGTCACCGATTTCGAGGATCGAGACGTCGAAGGTGCCGCCGCCGAGGTCGTAGACGGCGATCTTCTTGCCGTCGTTCTTGTCCAGGCCATAGGCCAGGGCCGCGGCGGTCGGCTCGTTGATGATGCGCAGGACTTCCAGGCCGGCGATCTTGCCGGCGTCCTTGGTCGCCTGACGCTGAGCGTCGTTGAAATAGGCCGGAACGGTGATCACCGCCTTGGTGACCGTCTCGCCCAGATGGGCCTCGGCGTCGGCCTTCAGCTTCTGCAGGATGAAGGCGGAGATTTCCTGCGGCGAATAGTCCTTGCCGTGGGCGCGAACCCAGGCGTCGCCGTTGGCGCCCTTGACGATCTCGTAGGGCACCATGCCCTTGTCCTTCTCGACCACCGGGTCGGAGAAGCTGCGGCCGATCAGGCGCTTGATCGCGAACAGGGTGTTGGTGGGGTTGGTGACCGCCTGGCGTTTGGCGGGCTGGCCGACCAGACGCTCGCCGTCTTCCATGAAGGCGACCACGGAAGGCGTGGTGCGGGCGCCCTCGGCGTTCTCGATCACCTTGGGGGTCTTACCGTCCATGATGGCCACGCACGAATTCGTGGTGCCAAGGTCAATGCCGATAATCTTGCTCATCTCGAAACCTGTAGCTCCTGGCTGGCGGACGGCGGTGACAAGGGCCTTAAGGCAAGCGCCCCGGTTTTTCTCGGTCCGTCCCCGTCTGGTCGCAGTTTAACGGTTGATCCAAATCCTCGCCGCCCGAAATCGCGAGATCACGCGCGGAGAAGATGCGTTCAATCGAAGTTGACGGTTCCGTCAACCCCGCTTGAAGGCCGATATGGGGGATAGGTGGCGGCCCGCAAGGCCAATCCCGCATTCCGTGAAGGGGAATCTGCGGTGAAACGCCAAAAGGGCCACGCCGAAAGGCGCGGCCCCGTAACGGATTCGTCGGGTTTTCGGCTAGCCGCCGGCCTTGGCCACCCAGGCGGTGATCGCCGGCAATTGCCGCTGGCGAATTTTCACCCGGTTGGTGACCGCGGCGGCGGTCTTGTCGGCCTCGCCGCGCGAGCCCTCGGCGATATTGGCCGCGGCGTAGGCCTTGACCTTGTCGATCATCGCCGGATCGGCCGAGCGCCGGCCCAGGCTGGGGATGAAGCGGGTGCGCGAACCGGCGTCGACCTTGGTGTTGACCGCGTCCTTGTGAGCGACGGCGTAGTCGAAGGCCAGATCCGGATGCAGCACCCCGACCCGGGCGATCATGTTGCTGGGCATGGTCTCGCCCGGCTCGGCGGTGAGGGCCAGGTCCAGGGCCTTGGCGGCCAGGGCCTCGTCCTCGACCGAGGCCAGCTGCAGGTAGAACTGGTCGCGGATCAGCGGCGTCTTCTCGGCCTGGGCCTGGGCGCGCAGGGCGTTCCAGGCCTTGGCGTCGGCGTGGCGGGCGACGACGCCGAGGATGGTCTTGCGCAGGGCGGCGGGCACGGCGGCCGGGTCGCTCTGGTCGGCGGCGTAGCGACGATTGGCCTCGGCGATCACCGCCGGGTCTCCCAGGCTGCTGAGGGTGGCGATCAGGGCGGCGCGCAGATTGGCCACCGGCGTGGGCTCGCCGGCCTTGGCGACCCATCCGACGCGCTGGAACACCGGTCCCAGCCGGGCCAGGGCCAGCTTGCGGAACGCCGCCCGCTCGGCGGGCATGGCGTCGTAGAGGCCGTCGATATCGGCCAGCACGCCGGCGACCTTGCTCCACACCTGCGGATCGGCGTCGGCCGGGGTGGCGACGATCAGGTCCAGCACGTCGGTGGCCGCCTGCTGGCCGTTGAGGCCCAGGGCCCAGGCGTCGGACATCAGCCCCAGCTGGTCGATGGCCGGCAGGGCCCCGAAGCGACCCGCCAGGCCGGTGAACAGCTTGGGCGCGTAGAGGGTGCGGAAATAGCCGGCCTGGCCGGAATTGACCACCACCGGCCCGCAGCCGGTGACGGCGAGGCTGGCCTTGCCGCCGGCCACCAGGGTCTTGGCTACGGTCGCGCCGTCCAGGGCCTTGGCCGCGACCGGCACGCGCCAGGCCAGCGGCGTCTTGCCCGGGAAGTCCTTGCTGAACTCGCCCTGGGTCAGGGTCAGGGTGGTCTTGCCGGCGACGCAGCCGTCGGCGGCGACGGTGATCAGCGGGATGCCCGGCTGCAGGGTGAAGTCGTGGGCGATCCCGGTGATCGGCTTGCCGGCCGCGGCCTCGACCTGCTTCCACAGGTCGTCGGTGACGGTGTTGCCGTGGGCGTTGGCCTTGATGTAGCGGCGCACGCCGTCGCGCCAGACGTCGGGGCCGACATAGGCCTCGAGCATGCGGATCACCGCCTCGCCCTTCTGGTAGGTGATGGCGTCGAAGGCCTGGCTGGCCTGTTCGACGGTGTCGACGTGCTGCACCACCGGGTGGGTGGTGGCCAGGGCGTCCAGGCCCATGGCGTATTCACGATTGCCGACCGCCACCAGGCTGGAGTTCCATTCCGGGTGGAAGTGCTCGGTGGCCCGGCCTTCCAGCCACGAGGCGAAGCCCTCGTTCAGCCACAGGTCGTCCCACCAGGCCATGGTGACCAGGTCGCCGAACCACTGGTGGGCCATTTCGTGGGCCACGGTGGTGTAGATGTTCTCGCGGTCCTTCTGGGTGGAGATCTTCGGGTCCTCGAGCAGGGCGTACTCGAAATAGAAGATCGCCCCCCAGTTCTCCATGGCGCTGAAGAACTGGCTCTGGCCGGGGGCGGCGATGTGGTCGAGCTTGGGCAGCGGATAGGGCGCGCCGAAATAGTCGTTGTACCAGGTCAGGATCGGCCCGGCCGATTCCAGGGCGAACTTGGCCTTGGGTAGGTCGCCCTTCTTGGTGATGACGCCCATCTCGGTAGGGCCGACCTTGGCCGTGGCCCGGTCGAACTCGCCCAGGCCGAAGAACAGCAGATAGGTCGACATCTTCGGCGAGGTGGCGAATTTCACCCGGCTCTTGCCGCCGCCCAGATCGGTGATCTTTTCGATCGGCATGTTGCCGACCGCCATTTGGCCGGTGGGCACGACGGCCTGCAGCGAGAAGGTCGCCTTGTAGAACGGCTCGTCCCACGACGGGATGAAACGGCGGCCGTCGGAATTCTCGAACTGGGTGTAGAGGGCGCGCTTCTTGCCGCTCTCGGTGTCGTAGTCGAGCGAGAATAGGCCGGCGGCCTGGGTGTAGATCTTGCCGGCGTAGTCGATGGACAGCACGTGGCGGCCCTTGGCCACCGGGGCGTCGAAGGTGAAGGTGGCGGTCTGGGCGTCGGCGTCGACACCGACCTTGGCCAGGGGGCCGCCGTCCAGCTGGACCTTGGCGAAGGTCAGGTCGGCGGCCTGCAGGGTGATGGTCTTGGTCGGCTCCAGCACCTCGACGGTGATCTTCACCGATCCGGTGAAGGTGGCCTTGTCGGCGTCGGGGGTGAAGGCGACGTCGTAGTGGGTGGGCCGCACCGTGCGCGGCAGCTGGGTGGTGACCTGGGCGGCCGGGGCGGCCGGGGCGGCGACAGCGGTGGCGGTGACGGCCAGAAGCGCCGCGACGGCGGCGGAGGACAAAAGACGGCGCATTCTCACCTCTGATATGAAATTCTTGCCCGGACCCGGCCCGACGCGGGCAAACAACACTCCCTTGGCGGCCAGGCCGCATTAATTCTGTGTAATGAAACCGTCCGTCTCCGTCCTACCCGGCTTCGATCTCTGGCCCGCCGCCTTGAGCGACGCGGCCCAGGCCGCGCTCGTCGCCGAGGTGCTGGCGGCGGTCGAGAGCGCGCCGTTCCAGCGCTACGACACCGCCTATGGCAAGGCGATGAGCGTGGCGATGAGCAGTTTTGGCCCGCTGGGCTGGGTCAGCGACAAGGCCGGCTATCGCTACGCCGACCGCCAGCCGGGAACCGACCGGCCGTGGCCGGCCATGCCCCAGGTGCTGCTCGACCTGTGGGCGGCCTATGGCGATCCGGACACGCCGCCGGACTCGGCCCTGATCAACCTCTATCGCGACGACGCCCGCATGGGCCTGCACCAGGACCGCGACGAGGTCGATCCGGCCTTTCCGGTGCTGTCGATCTCGCTGGGCGACACGGCGGTGTTCCGGATCGGCGGAACCGCGCGCGGCGATCCCACCCGCTCGCTGCGCCTGGCTTCGGGCGACCTCTGCCGGCTGAGCGGCCCGGCCCGCCGGGCCTTCCACGGCGTCGACCGCATCCAGGCCGGATCGTCGCGGCTGGTCCCCGGCGGCGGCCGTATCAACCTGACCCTCAGGCGGGCGCGGCCGGCGGACGTGACGGTCTGAGCGCCGCTGTTCCTTTCCGTCGTCATCCCGGCCGTAGCGCAGCTAAGAGCCGGGACCCAGGGGGCGGTGCTCGCGGCCCCTGGGTCCCGGATCGGCCTTGCAGGCCGTCCGGGATGACGGTTGAGAGGAAGCGCCCAAGAAAGAGGGCGTCCGGATCGCTCCGAACGCCCTTGATCTCAGATAATGGGAAACCGGTGTCCGGCCCCGCCAAGCCTAGCCGCGCAGTTTGCGGGTCAGGGTCTCCAGGTCGCGGTTGAGGGTGGCGTCCTCGACCCGCAGGGCCTCGATGCGGCGCACGGCGTGGAGCACGGTGGTGTGGTCGCGGCCGCCGAACCGCCGGCCGATGTCGGGCA
>JAQGIN010000240.1 GCA_028291125.1 Caulobacter sp. | reverse complement strand
CTCCAGGCTGGCGGCCTGCTGCTCGCTGCGCCGGGCGCTGTCGTCGGCGGCGGCGGTGATCTCGTCGGCATGGGCGCCGATGCCGCCCACCGCGCCGAGGATCGCGCCCATGGCGGCGTCCAGCTGGTCCATGGCGGCGTTGAAGTCGTCGCGCAGCTGGCCGTAACCCTCGGGGAAGGCCTCGTCGACGCGGAAGGTCAGGTCGCCCTGCGCCAAGCAGGTCAGGCCGGCGGCGACCCGCTCCATGACGAAGGCCTGGTCGCGGGCGGCGGTCTCGCGCGCCGCCTCGTTGCGGGTCCGTTCGGCGTCGCTCATGCCGGCGATGCGGGCCTGCTCGGCCTGCGCGGCGCGCAGGGCGACGGCGTTGTCCTTGAACACCTGCACGGCCCGGGCCATCAGCCCGACCTCGTCCTGGCGGCCGGCCCCGACCACCGTCTGGTCGACCTCGCCCCGCGCCAAGGCGGTCATGGTCTTGGCCAGGGCGGTGACCGGGCGGGAGATCTTGAACGACCCGATCCACAGCGAGAAGCCCAGGCCGGCCGCCGCGCAGCCGAGGCCGAACAGCAGGGTCAGCAACGCCCCGGCGCGGGCCTGCTTCTCGGCGACGGCGACCAGGGCGGCGGTCTCCTCGTGATAGGTGTCGCCCCAGGCCTTCATTTCCTTGCTGAGGCCGTCCAGCGCCGGATCGACGCCGGTCAGCACGCCGGTGGCGCCGACGTCGTCGTTTTGCAGCCCCAGATCGGCCGCGCGGCGGGCGTCGGCGTAGATGGCGTCCAGCCGGACGCGGAAGGGGTCGGTCTTGGCCACCGTGCCGGGATCGGCGGCGTTCATCTTATCGAGGCTGTCCTTGCCCTCGCCATAGACCTTGTCGAGCTCCTTGGAGGCCGACTGGGCGGCCTCGGAAGCGCCGTCATAGGTGACGATGCGGTGGGCGGCGTAGCCCATCATGCTCAGGCGGCGGCTGAAGCGGGCCGACTGCACCTCGGCTGGCGAGCGGTGTTCGACCAGGTCCTGGGTGGCGGTCTCGATCGCCTTTTGCTGGCGCATGCCCAGGCCGGTGCAGGCCAGGATGCCGATCGCCAGGACGGCGGCCGGCAAGAAGACCTTGGTGGCGATCCTCAAATCGTCGAGCTTCACGGGCTTCCCCTGATCTGGGATGGACGAGGCGTCGGCTTGCCCGATCGTTGGGGATATTTGGCCGCAGCCGCGTGAAGACGTCGTTAACCCGCGCCGGGGTCGGCCTCGAGCACGCAGGCCTGGAACAGGCCGTCCCGCGCCCAGTCGACGATCTTCAATCCAGCTCGCGCCGCCAGCACCTCCGGCGAGCGGCCGGTGAAGAAGAAGACGTGGAAGTGGGAGTATTCGTAGACATAGTCGAAGCACGGCGTGGCGTGGATCAACCGGCCGCCGGGCGCCAGCCGCGCCGCCAGGCGGGCCGTGGTTCCGATCGGGTCGAGCAGGTGCTCCAGCACATTGTGCGAGAAGACGCCGTCATAGCGCCGCGCCTCGATCTCGTCCCAGCGCGCGGCCACGTGCGGCGAGGCGTTGCGGGCGCTCGGCTCGAAGCCGTCGACCCGCCAGCCGTCGCGGCGCAGCTGGTCGATGGCGTCCGACCAGCCGCCGCCGCAGCCGAAGTCGAGATAGACCCCGTCGCGCCGCGGATCGAGCAGGTGGAAGGTGCGGACGATCTGCTCGGTGCTGTCGGCCTCGGCATAGACCCGGTAGAGGTTGCGATACTCCAGGGCGACCATCTCGTCGTCGAGATCCAGCATCTTGCGGGGGCCGAAGATCACTTCGCAGGCCGGACACCGCCAGCGCACCAGGCGGCCGCCGAGGAACTGGCACCGGCTCTCCAGCCGCTCGAAGGTCTTGGCTGGCCCGATATGGCCGCACAGGGCGCAGGGCCCCGGATCCTCGTCGCCCGCCGCGGCCTCGATCTGATCGACCAGCCGCCAGTGGGCCTTCATGGCGTAGCGGATCAGGTCCTCCAGGGCGGTCGGGTCGGACCGCGCCTCCAGCGCCGCCACCCGCGCGGCCAGCGCGTCCTGCCGTCCGGCGGCGTCCGTCAGGCGCGCCAAGGCCTCGGACCGCACCAGCTGAAAGCCGGATCCGCCAAGCCATCGGTTGATCAACGCGCCCGGCCGAAGCCGTCCGTCGTTTCCCATGGTCGTTTCAGCTCCCCGGGGCCAAGGCCCCCGACGCTAACGCGCGATGGTGGCGCTTCGTTCGATCCGCCGCAATCGGCGCCCTTGACGCCCACGCTGCAACCGCTACCACCACGGCCCTCCCCGCAAGGCGGCCCCCTCCATGACGTCCGCCGCCCCGCCGACGATCGGCATCGATTTTGGCACCACCAACACCGTGGTCTCCCTGGCGGGCAGCGACGGCGCGGCCCAGCTCGTGCGCTTTCCGACGGCGGCGGGCGAGGTGTTCGCTTTCCGCTCGGCGCTCAGCTTCCACCGCGGCCAGGACGGCGAGCGGGTGGTCGAGGCCGGCCCCTGGGCGATCGAGGCCTATGTCGAAGATCCGCTGGAGACCCGCTTCATCCAGTCGTTCAAGACCTTCGCCGCCAGCGCCGCCTTCACCGAGACCCGCATCCTCGACCGCCGCTACCAGTTCGAGGACCTGCTGGCCGCCTTCCTGCTGCGCTTGCGCGAGCACGCCGGACCGGCCATGGCCGCCCTGCCCCCGCGGGTCATCGTCGGCCGGCCGGTGACCTTCGCCGGCGGCAATCCCGACGAGGGACTGGCCCTGACCCGCTACCAGGCGGCCTTCGCGCGGCTGGGCTTCACCGACATCCGCTACGCCTATGAGCCGGTTGGGGCGGCGTTCTTCTTCGCCCGCCAACTGACACAGGACGCCACCGTGCTGGTCGCCGACTTCGGCGGCGGCACCAGCGACTTCTCGATCGTCCGTTTCACCCGCGATCCGGCCACCGGGGTCCTGGGCTCGACGCCGCTGGCCCGCTCGGGCGTCGGGGTGGCCGGCGACGCCTTCGACTACCGGATCATCGACCATCTGGTGTCGCCGGCCCTGGGCAAGGGCGGGCTGTATCGCGCCTTCGACAACCGCCTGCCGATCCCGCAGCGCTACTACACCGCCTTCGCCCGCTGGGATCAGCTGGCCCTGCTGCGGGCCTCGCGCGACATGAAGGACATCCGCGCCCTGGCCCGCACCGCCGAGGAGCCGGAGAAGATCGCCCGGCTGATCGAGGTCCTCGATGACAATCACGGCTACGCCTTGTATCGCGCGGTCTCCGGCCTGAAGGAGGCGCTGTCGGCGTCGGAGACGGCGACCTTCCGGTTCGCGGCCGGGAGCGTGCTGATCGAGGCCGAGGTCGCGCGATCCGACTTCGAAGGCTGGATCCGCCCGGAGCTGAGCGCCATCGAGACCGCCGTCGACCAGGCCCTGGACCGCGCCGGCCTGGCCCCCGACGCGATCGACAAGGTGTTCCTGACCGGCGGCAGCTCGTTCGTGCCGGCGGTGCGCGACATCTTCGCCCGCCGCTTCGACCCGGCTCGCATCGAGAGCGGCGGCGAGTTCGAATCCATCGCCTCGGGCCTGGCCCTGATCGGCCGCGAGGCGGACCTGGACCTGTGGACGACGCGGCTGGGGTGAGATGGGGCCGAGGGCGGCGTGACCTTCCACGTCCTCGACGCTTGGCGTGCCGCCGCGCCCCAAGGGTCCGCGAGAAAAAACTTAAGCGCGTGTCGTGAGCCCCGCCGGCCGTTCGTCCTCGGGATACGAAGAACCCGGAGAGGGACAATGCGGAAGAAGATCGCCATTACGCATGTCACGCCGCTCGGCGTCATGCCTTCGCCTGGAGCCTCCCTATGAGCCCCACCATCACCGCCTTCAAAAGTTCGCCTGATCGCGGCAGGGGGCTGGCGCGTGACATGCCGGTCCGCTGGGCGCTTGACGAAGTTGGCCAGTCTTACGACGTTCGTCTTCTTTCATTCGTTGAAATGAAGGAAGCCGCGCATCGCGCGCGTCATCCTTTCGGGCAGATTCCCACCTATGAAGACGGCGATCTCGCCCTGTTCGAGTCGGGCGCCATCGTGTTCCATATCGCCGAGCGCCATGCGGGCCTGCTGCCAGACGACGCGAACGCTCGAGCGCGCGCGATCACATGGATGTTCGCCGCGCTCAGCACGGTGCAGCCGCCGATCGTCGATCGCGGAATGGCCGTTCTCCTGGAGCGCGAGAAGACCTGGTACGCGGAGCGCCTGCCCATCCTCGATCAAGGCGTCCGTGACCGGCTGAACGACCTGTCCAGCCGCCTGGGCGACGCCGACTGGCTCGACGGCGAGTTCAGCGCCGGTGACCTCCTGATGGTGACCGTGCTGCGCAGATTGAACGGATCAGGCCTATTGGAGGACTATCCGAACCTCTCCGCCTATGTCGCCCGCGGCGAAGCGCGGCCCGCCTTCAAGCGTGCTTTCGACGCTCAATTGGCGGTTTTCACCGCCGTATCGAGCGGCTGATGGAGATCCGCTCTGGGGCGTAGGTCTGCTTTCGGGGCGACGCGAACTTCCGCCCGTGGCGCTAGTCAGCTGTTCTGGAGCCGATCAGGGTGTCCTCATTAACGGCCTTTGGAAATCTTTGGTCAGCCTCGTCGCGGTAGTCTGGAACCGAGAATCCGTATGGATTGGATCCACAGCGTCTTTCGAAACCGGGACCTGGACGGCTCGGCCGTCGCCCCGCGCCTTCGATCAGGATAGCCAATGCCGATTTCCTACCTCTCGGCCGCGCAGATCTCGAGCCTGTCGACGACGACGGTCCAAGGCCTGTCGACGACGGTGCTCGGCCGGCTGAGCGCCACCCAGGTCGGGGCGATCAGCACCGACGCCGTCGCCGCCCTTGACGTCACCCAGATCCAGGCCCTGACCGCCACCCAGACGCGCGGCCTGTCGGCGACCCAGATCCCCAATATCGGGGCCGGCGTGGCCTTCAACACCGCCCAGCTGGCCGCCTTCAGCGGCGCCCAGGTCCAGGCCCTGACCTCCACCCAGTTGGCGGCGCTGGACGCCGCCCGTCTCGACGCCTTCAACGCCGCTCAGGTCGGCGCGCTGTCGGCCACCAAGTTCGCCGGCCTCGACGCCACCCAGGTGGCGTCGCTGGACGCCACCCAGCTGAAGGGCCTGACCGCCACCCAGATGCGCGGCCTGAGCGCCACCGACCTCAACGAGTTCAGCGCCGTCCAGATCAGCGGCCTGTCGAGCGCCCAGCTCGCCGCCCTGTCGGCCACCAGCCTGTCGGACCTGGCCGCCACCCAGGCCGCCGGCCTGACCGTGGCCCAGATGAAGAGTCTCACGGTCACCCAGCTGCGCGGCCTGAGCACCACCGACATCGACGAGTTCAGCGCCACCCAGGTCGGGGCCCTGACCACGGCCCAGCTGGGGGCGTTGTCGCCCGAAAACCTGTCGCGCTTCACCACCACCCAGGTGGCCGGGCTCAGCGTCGCCCAGATGAAGGGCCTGACCGCCACCCAGCTGAAGGGTCTGACCACCGGCGACATCGGCGAGTTCAGCGCCGTCCAGGTCGGCGCCCTGACCGCGGTGCAGATCGGGGCCCTGGCCACCACCCAGGTGCTGTTCCTGTCGACCACGGCGATCGGCGCGCTGACCGCCGCCCAGGTGGCGGGCTTCACCGCCTCCGCCGTCTCGGCCCTCGACGCCGGCCAGGTGGCGGCGCTGTCGGCCACCCAGCTGAAGGGCCTGTCCAGCGCCCAGCTGCAGGGCCTCAACACCACCGACCTCGGCGAACTGGCCGCCACCCAGGTGGGCGCCCTGACCGCCGCCCAGGTCACCGCCCTGGCCCCCACCCAGGTCGCGGCCCTGGCCACCACCCAGTTCGCGGCGCTGTCGGCCACGCAGATCAAGGGCCTGACCGCCACCCAGATCGCCGGGCTGAGCAGCGCCCAGGTCGGCGGCCTCGACGCCACCCAGTTCGGGGCCTTGAGCGCAGCCCAGGTCGGCGGGCTGTCGACCACCCACCTGGCGGCCCTCAGCGGGACCCAGATCGGCGCCCTGACCGCCACCCAGCTGGGCGGCCTGACCGCGAGCAACATCTCGGCCCTCGACACCACCCAGATGCAGGGCCTGACCACCACCCAGCTGTCGGGCCTGACCGCCACCCAGATGCAGGGCCTGAGCGCCACGGACTTCGCCGAGCTGACCACGACCCAGGTCGCCGGCCTGTCGGCCACCCAGATGGGCGGACTGTCGACCACCAATCTCAACGCTCTCAGCCTCACCCAGATCGGGGCCCTGACCGCCACCCAGCTGGGCGGGCTGACGGCGACCCAGCTGGGCGGCTTGGCGCCCGCCGACTTCGCCGAATTCTCGACCACCCAGATGGCCGCCCTGACCGCCGTCCAGCTGGGTGGGGTGTCGGCGAGCAATCTGTCGAGCCTCGACACCACCCAGTTCCGCGCCTTGTCGACCACCCAGATCCGCGGCCTGACCGCCACCCAGCTGGCCGGCCTCAGCACCACCGACATCGGCGAGTTCTCGACCACCCAGATCGCCAATCTGACGGCCGCCCAGATCGGCGGGCTGACGGTGACCAATCTGGCGGCGCTGGACGCCACCCAGATGGGGGCGATCGCCACCACTCAGCTGCCCGGCCTGTCGGCCTTCCAGGTGCGCAGCCTCGGCCTGGGCGATTTCAGCGAGTTCAACGGCACGCAGATCAGCGCGCTGAGCGCCGCCCAGATCGGGTCGCTGTCGACGACGGTGATCGCCGGCTTCAGCACCACCCAGATCGGCTTCCTGACCCCCGCCCAGATCCCGGGCCTGACGATCACCCAGCTCGACTACCTGTCGACCACCAATCTCAACGCCATGACCCCGGCCCAGGTGGCGGCGTTCACGGCGGCGCAGGTCGCCAGCCTCTAGGCGGCTAGTAGCGCGCCAGCTCGGCGTAGAGCTCGGCCATCTGGATCGGCTTGGCCACGTGGCCATCCATGCCCGCCTCCAGATAGGCCGCGATCTGATGCGGATAGGTGTTGGCCGACAGGGCGACGATCGGGATCCGCGGCCGCCCCTCCAGGGCCTCCAGAGCCCGGATCCGCCGCGTCGCCTCGACGCCGTCCATCTCGGGCATCTGCACGTCCATCAACACCAGATCGAAGTCGCCCGTCTCCCACAGAGTCAGCGCCTCCCGGCCGTTGGCGGCCATCCGCACCTCGCCGCCCAGCGGCGTCAGCAGGGCCTCGATCACCAGCCGATTGACCGGGTTGTCCTCGGCCACCAGGATCCGGCGCGCCGGCAGCGGCTCGACCAGGTCCTCCGGCGTCGCCGCCTCGGGGTCGAACGACGGGGCGCGGGTCAGGGGCAGGGTCAGCCGGAAGGCGGCGCCGCCCTCGCCGCTCTCGATCACCAGGTCGCCCCGCATGCGCTCGGCCAGCTCGCGGCTGATGACCAGGCCCAGGCCGGTGCCGCCGAACCGGCGCGTGGTCGAGGCGTCGGCCTGGGTGAAGCTCTGGAACAGCCGGGCGGCGACCTCGGGCGGGATGCCGATGCCGGTGTCGGCGACCCGGAAGGTGACGCCGTCGGCGGCGAGGCCGGCCGTGACCGTGACGCCGCCCTGGCTGGTGAACTTCAGCCCGTTGGAGATCAGGTTGGCCAGCACCTGGCGGATGCGCAGCGGATCGCCGCGCCAGCCCCCGCGGGCCGAGGCGTCGACGGCGTAGGTCAGATGCAGGCCCTTGCCGACGGCCAGGGTCTCGAACGGCGCGCCGGCGCTGGCCACCAGCTCGGCGAGGTCGAAGTCCTCCTCGGCGATCTCCAGCATCCCGGCCTCGATCTTCGAGAAGTCGAGGATGGCGTTGAGGATCACCAGCAGGGATTCGCCGGACTCGCGGATCACCCCCAGCTGGGCGCGCTGGGTCTCGGTCAGGGCCTGCTGGGCCATGACCTGGACCATGCCGAGCACGCCGTTCAGCGGAGTGCGGATCTCGTGGCTCATATTGGCCAGGAACTGCGATTTGGCGAGGTTGGCGGTCTCGGCCGCGTCGCGGGCCGAGGTCAGCTGATCCAGCGTCGATTTCAGGGTCAGCTCGTTCTGCTGCAGGCGGTCGAGCAGGGCGTTGAAGTCGTTGGCCAGCAGGCCCATCTCGGTGGCGCCGCCGTGGTCCAGGCGGATGGCCAGATCGTCCTCGGTCCGCACCCGGCGCATGGTCCGCGACAGATCGGCGGCCGGGCCGATCACCAGATGTGACAGCCGCACGGCGCACAACCGCGCCACCAGGGCGGCGCCGAAGAAGGCCGCCAGGGCCACGCCGGCGGCGCGCCACAGCGACGCCTTCAGGCTGTCGAGGCTGGCCACCAGCACCACCGCCCCGGCCCGATCGCCGTCCATGCGGATCTCGGCCTGGGTGAGCAGGTCGCCGCCCGTGAATCGATAGGACACGCCGCGGGCGGCCGTGGGCGGCGGGATCGTTGCGTCCGACGGCCCGAACCGCGCGAAGACGGCGCCGCGGGCGTCGAACAGGCCCGCGCCGCGGACCTCGGGCACATGGGCCGCCGATTTGAGCGTGTCGCGCGCCGACGGCAGGTCGCGGAACAGCAGCGGGGCCTCGAGGTTCTCGGCCATGGCCGCGGCCAGGCCCACCTGCTGCTGCACCAGATGGGCGCGGGCGCTGTGCCAGGAATAGACGACGAAGGCCGCGGTCACCACCAGCACGCAGGCCAGGGTGGTGGCGAGAATGACGTCCTCGACCTGTCCACGCAGCGAGCGGTTACGCCATCCCCAGGTCATCGCACCACCAACGCCAAACGCAACAGCTTCGAACTGAGATCGATTCCCGACCGGCGCGCCAGACCATGATTGATCTCGAACCGTAGTTCGCGCCCGACCACCACCAGGCCAATGACGCCGCTGCGGCTGAAATCGGGGCCGTCGCCGACGGTCAACACCCCTTCGCGCGTCAGTCGCTGGGCCAGGCCGGCGGTGGTGGCGTGGACGCCCAGATAGGCCGCGTGGCACCCCGCGCCCAGCGGCGCCGCCGTCGCCACCACCCGCAGCCGCCGCGGCCCGACCGGCTTGCCGTTGAGGTCGAGGAAGGCGGCCAGGCTCGGCGCGGCCGGGTCGACGCACAGGGTCAGCGGCTCGCCCATCCGCGGGCCGTCGCGCCAGGTGGCGAAGCGCACGAAATTATAGACCATCGCCGCCCGCATCGGCCCGTCGTCGGCCGCCGCCGCGGCCTCGCCGCCCAGGCTCAGCGCCAGCAGCGCGGTCATCATCAGGGTCCGCCGCCCGCCGCTCATCGGCGCAGACCAAAGCCGAAGGCGATGCGGCGATCGACCAGGGCGATCGGCGATTCCGGCAGTTCCTTGAACTCGATCCGCGAGGCGCGCAGCAGGTTCTCGCCGCGCAGGAACAGCTCCAGGCGCGGCGTCGCGCGCCAGGCCAGGCGGATGTCGAGGTCGCTGTAGGCCTTGACCGTCCCGGCGCCGAAGCCAAGGCCGTGGATCCCGTCGACCCGGCGCAGCCAGACATCGACGTCGACCGCGTCGCTGAGGTCGTACATCGACCGCAGCGAGATCTGGCCACGCGGCGTCGAAGCCGGATCGTAGTTGGAGCCGACGCCGACATTGACGCTGGGATGGGTGGCGGTCATGCGGCTGGCCGAGGCGGCGACCTTCACCGTCCAGACCGGACTCAGGCGCGCGTCGACCGCCGCTTCCAGCCCGGTCACGCGGGCCGCGCCGCGGTTCTCGAAGCGCAGCACCAGGCCCCGGAACGACGGGGTGGCGAAGTCGCCGATCAGCGACTCATAGACCTGGTGATAGGCGGTGACGTCGGCCGACAGCCGATCCGACAGCTGGCCGCGCCAGCCGGCCTCATAGGCCACCATCGTCTCGGCGATGAGATCGGGGCTCTCGACCATGCTCAGGCGCAGCATCGGCTGGTCGAAGACCAGGCCGGTCTCCAGCCGCGACGGGGTACGCACGGCGCGCGACACCGCCGCCCACACCGACCAGCCGGCGGGGGCCTTCCAGATCGCCCGCACGCTCGGCTGCCATTCGACGCCGGTGAAGACGTTGTGCTCGAGCTTGGCGCCGAGCGACACGGTCAGGCGCGGGGTCACCGTCACGTCGTCCTGCAGATAGGCCCCGTACCAGACCTCCTTGAAGCGGCCGGGGGCGAAGGTCAGCACGCCGCCGTCGATATGGTCCTTCGACCAGCGATAGCCGGCCCCGAACACCAGGCTGTGGCGCTCGCCCAGCTGGGCGTAGCGGGTGAAGTCGAGATCCAGCTGGTCCTTCTCGCCGACCAGGCCGTAGCTCTCGCGCCGGCCGTGGTCCCAATAGGTCTGCAGCGACCAGCCGGCGTCGCCGTCGCGGCGGCTCCAGCGCGCCAGCAGGTCGTGGGCGCGGAAATCGCTGCTCGAGGTCGGCGCGGCGCTGCCGCTGGTTCCATCCTGCAGCTCGCCCTGCACGGTGAAGGCGTCGTGGTCGGACGGCTCGACATCGTAGCGGAAGCCGACCTGCCGGCCGGTGGCCCGATCCTCGATGATCCGCCCCAGATACAGCGCGTCGCCGCGGCGGCGCACCTCGGTGGCCGACAGCCGCAGGGCGCCGTCCTCGCCGACGCGGAAGCCGATCCGGCCGGAGGTCCGCGACGCCCCGTCGTCGTCGCCCCAGGCGGCGATCCCCGCGCCCAGCGAGTCGACGGCGTGCTTGGTGACGATGTTGATGACGCCGTTGACGGCGTTGGCGCCCCACAGGGTGGCGCCGGGTCCGCGCACCACCTCGATGCGCTGGATGTCCTCCAGCGGCGTCAGCTGCTGGTCCCACAGCACCCCCGGCAGGGTCGAGACATAGACCGCCCGGCCGTCGACCAGCACCAGCAGCTTGTTGGAGAAACGGCTGTTGAAGCCGCGGGCCGACACCGCCGTCCCGTCCGGCGACACGGCGGCCACCTCCATGCCGGGGACCATGCGCAGCAGTTCGTCGATCGACTGGGCGCCCGAGCGGCGGATGTCGTCCTGGGTGATCAGGAACACCGCGGCCGGCGCGTCGGCGATCTGCTGCGGGCGCTTGGCGACCGAGGTGACCTCGCGCTGCAGCAGGTCCTCGAGCGGCAGGTCGCTGATGTCCTGGGCGGCCGCCGCGCCGGCCGAGGCGGCGGCGATCAGCGCCAGGCCAAAGACGCTCCAGCCTGAAGGGGGCGAACAAGGTCCAGGCAAGCGCATCCCGCCCCGGACCCCCAGGTCGGCCCCCAATAAGAACGAGGCCGACGATCATCGTCACCCCGACGACCCCTCGCCGCCTGGCGGGACCATAACGCCGTTCCGCCGATTCGGCTTGTCTGGGCCTAGACGCCGGGGGTCGAGGCCGGCCGCACCACCGCCACCAGCCAGCCGCCGCCCCAGGGGGTGTTGATCACCGCCTCGTCCAGCACCTCGCCCAGGGCCTTGAGGCAATGCCACAGCCGCAGCGGCTTCAGGGCCAGCCACATGGTCAGGCCGACGCCGCCGCCCGGCTTCAGATTGGGCGCGTAGTGGGCGATCAGCGGCTCGATCTCGCCCAGGTGCTCGACGCATTCGGAGAACACCACCACGTCGAAGGTCTCGTCGGTGCGGAAGGCGCGGCCGTCGCCCAGCACCAGGTCGACGACGCCGGTGGCGCGCTCGGCCGCCAGCCGGGTCAGACCCAGTTCGATCGCCGGGGCCGAGAAGTCGACGCCGACATAGCGGGCCGGAGCGTGGGCCCGCAACGCCTCGAACAGCACGCCCTCCCCGGCTCCGATCTCCAGCACGCGGGGATTGGGCCAGCGATCGGCGATCACCGCGGCCAGCAGGCGATGGTGGTGGCGCTGCTCGGAACGCGCCAGGCGGTCATAGACCCCCTCGCGGTACTCGCGGTCCCACGTCTCGACCGGGGCGGCGACGATCGGTTGGTCCCGCTTGCGCATGAACAGCTCGCCCAGCCAGGGACGGTCGAGCGAGGCCAGTTCGACGAACCGGCGCCAGCGCAGATAGGCCATGCGTCCTCCCCCCGGAGCTGATCCCTACTTGGCGGCCTGGGCCAGCGCCGCCTGGGCCGCCGCCAACCGGGCGATCGGCACTCGGTAGGGCGAGCAAGACACGTAGTCCAGGCCGACCCGCTCGCAGAAGGCGATCGAGGCCGGGTCGCCGCCGTGCTCGCCGCAGATGCCCATCTTGACGTCCGGGCGGGCGGCGCGGCCGCGTTCGACGGCGATGCGGATCA
>JAQGIN010000233.1 GCA_028291125.1 Caulobacter sp. | reverse complement strand
GACGTCGCCTAGACCCCGTGGCGCTTGGCGAAGGTCTCGAACAGGGCCGGCCAGGCCGCCACCGGCTTGCCGACCACGCCGCGCAGGCCAAAGCCGTGGCCGCCCTCCTCGAAGACGTGCAGCTCGGTGGGGATGGCCTGGGCGCGCAGGGCGGCGAACATCAGCAGGCTGTTCTCGACCGGCACCGTCTTGTCGTCGGCGGCGTGCAGCTGGAACACCGGCGGGACGGCGGCGGTGACGCCGCTCTCCGGCGAGTAGGCGGCGATCGCCGCCTCGGTGGGGTTTGCGCCCAGCAGCTGATTGCGCGAACCCATATGGACCTTGTCCGGCCGCATGGTGATCACCGGATAGATCAGGGCCGACAGGTCGGGCCGGGCCGACAGGTCGTCGGCGGCGTCGATCCGGTCATAGACCTTGGCGTCGAAGCGGGTGGTCAGGCTGGCGGCGACATGGCCGCCGGCCGAGAAGCCCATGATGGCGACGCGGGCGGGGTCGAAGCCCATCGCCCCGGCCCGGGCCCGGATCAGGCGGACGGCCCGCTGGGCGTCCTGCAGGGCCACGTCCGGCCCCGAGGCCCAGCCGTCGCCCGGCAGGCGGTAGAGCAGGACGAAGGCGGTGTAGCCGCGGTCGGACAGCCAGCGGGCCATCTCGAACCCCTCCTTGTCCATCACCACCCGCTCGTAGCTGCCGCCGGGCGCCAGCATCACCGCCGCGCCGTTGGGCTTGGCCGGGCGGAACACCGTCAGGGTCGGCTTGCGGATATGGCTCACCGCCCGGTCACGTAGACCGCCGGCCACCGTCCGGTCGACCAGGGTCTCGGCGGCGGTGACCTTGGCCCCGCCGGGCGCGTCGCCGGGCCACAGGGGCAGGACCTCGGTCGGATCGGCCAGCGGCGCGCTCGCCTGCCGGGCGGCGGCCCGGCTGGCCACGGCGGCCGCCAGGCCGGTCAGCAGCGAGGCCAGGGTTCCCCGGCGGTTCAGCGTCGGCATGGGCGTCTCCGAAATTTCGCTGGACCCTATTGGCCGGACCGCCGGGTCGCAAGATAGTCCTCGCGACTTGGGGGGCGCGCGATGACGATCGACATGGAACGGCGGGCTTGGACGCGGCGCGGCCTGATGGCGAGCCTGGCGGCGGCGGCCGCGACTCCGGCGACGGCGGCCGCCCTGGCCGCCGACGGCTTCGACGCCGTGGTCAGCGCCGATCCGGCCGAGCGCGGCGGGCGGGTGTTCCGCACCGTCGGCGCGGCGGTGGCGGCGGCCCCGGGCGACCGGCCGTTCCAGATCCTGGTGCGCCGGGGCGTCTGGCGCGAGAAGCTGACCGTCGACCGGCCCGACGTCCGCCTGCGGGGCGAGGGCCGCGGCGTCACGGTGCTGACCTACGACGCCTATGCCGGCCAGCGGGATCCGAACGGCAAGACGTGGGGCACCTCGGGCTCGTGCAGCGTGACGGTGACCGCCCCCGGCTTCCAGGCCCGCGACCTGACCCTGGCCAACGGCTTCGACTACAACCGCGACCGCGAGGGCAGCGGCGGCGCCCAGGCCGTGGCCCTGGGCCTGGTCCGCGACGCCGACAAGGCGGTGCTCGAGCGGGTCGACCTCACCGGCTATCAGGACACCCTGCTGGTCAACGGCCCGCGGGCGGTGTTCCGCGACTGCCTGATCTCCGGCGGCGTCGACTTCATCTTCGGCGGCGGCCGGGCGCTGTTCGCCGGCTGCGAGATCCGCTCGCGCTTTACCCCCGGCAAGGTCGAGCAGGGCTATCTGGCCGCCCCCAGCACCCCGCGGGGCCAGCCGTTCGGCCTGGTGTTCGACCATTGCCGCCTGACCCGCGAGGCCGCCCTCCCCGACGGCTCGGTCTATCTGGGCCGGCCGTGGCGGGCCGGTGGCGATCCCAACCGGCGCGGCGCGGCCGCCTTTCTCGACTGCTGGATGGATCGCCACATCGCCGAGGTCGGCTGGACCCAGATGGGCTTCTCGGCCCCGAACGGCCAGCGGCTGTTCCTGCGGCCCGAGGAGGCGCGGTTCTCGGAGTTCCACAGCCGGGGTCCCGGCGCGCGACAAGGCCCGGGGCGGTTCCAGCTGACCGCCCGCGAGGCGGCGGCCTATCGTCCGACGACGGTCCTCGACGGCTGGACGGGCCGATCATGAGCGATGATCCGGCGCCCGTCACCCGGGCCGACCTGGCGGCGTCGGCGGCGCTGAGCGAGGCCCTGCTGGCCCTGAACAACACCCACGCCGTGGAGCTGTCCTGGCTGACCCCGGAGCGGCTGTCGCACCTGGTCGACGCGGCGTTCCTGGCCAAGCGGATCGGCCAGGCCGACGCCCTGCTGCTGGCCTTCGACCAGGACGCCGACTACGACAGCCCCAACTTTCTGTGGTTCCGCGCGCGCCGCCCGCGCTTCGTCTATGTCGACCGCATCGTCGTCGCCGCCGAGGCCCGCGGCCGCGGCCTCGCCCGCCGCCTTTACCGCGACCTGTTCGACCAGGCCCGGCGCGCCGGGCACGACCAGGTGGTCTGCGAGGTCAATTCCAACCCGCCCAATCCGGCGTCGGACGCCTTCCACGCGCAGCTCGGCTTCGTCCAGGTCGGGACGGGCGCGCTTCCTGGCGACAAGACCGTGAGCTATCTGGCGCGGCCGCTGGCGTCGGAGCCTGGCGCTTAGGGCCGCCGGCCCCGCTTGCCCCGGGCGACCTCGGTCGCCAGCGCCTCCAGCTTCGGGGCCCAGAAGCCGCGGAACTGTTCCAGCCAGGCGTCGACCTCGCGCATCGGCCCGGCCTCCACCGCGTAGATCCGGCGGGCGCCGTCGACCCGGACCAGGGCGAAGCCGCTGTCGCGTAGCACCTTCAGGTGCTGGGAGACCGCCGACTGAGTGATGCCGAACTCGGCCTGGACGATGGCGGTCATGTCGCCGGACGAGCGCTCGCCCTGGGCCAGCAGCTCCAGCAGACGGCGGCGAACGGGGTCGCCCAGGACATCGAAGGCATGCATCAGCCGCCTGTGTAGAACGCCGCCGTCCGCGCCGCCATGGCCCGTGCGACCTCCGCGTCCTCGCCGCCGGCGATGTGGGCGGCCGCCCAGGCGTCGGCGCTGGCGCGCATGAAGGCCTTGCCCTCATCGGAGGATGACCAGCCCTCGAAGCCCTTGGGATCGACCGGCTCGCCCGAGGCGATGTGCAGGCCAAGGCCCAGGAAGCTGAGATCCCAGCCCACGCCCACCGCGGCGGGCCCGAATTGCTTCCAGTGCTCGTCGACATCGGACGCAAGGACGATGTGCTCGAGGGTCAGCCGCGTCGCCTCGCCCTCCGGCGCCAGGCGCACCGTCACCCAGCTCATGCCGCCGCCGAACTCCCAGGTGAGGTCCAGCGCTTGCGGCGAGTCGCATCGGGTGATGGTCCCGCCGGCGTTGCCCTTCAACTGGTAGCGGCCGCCCAGCTTTAGGTCGCCCTCGACCGGCAGGAACCAGCGCGGCAGGCGTTCGGCGTTGGTCACGGCGTCCCAAAGGTCGTCGGGCGTCGTCTCGTAGGTGCGGACGGCGACGACCACCCGGGCGGGCTTGCCCTGGTGTTCCCGCTCGACGAACTGGCGGAACTCGGCTCCGATGGCGTTGGCGAGCATGATGCGATCTCCGTTGTGCGAGCCGCATCGTAGTAGTAATTACTTATATAAGTCAAACCTGATAATGAGCCCGATTTAATCGTTCTCGCGCGAAATAGCCCCTGCGCGACGCCCTCATCTGGCTTAGAGCGGTTGGGCGCGCCGCCGCGCCGCGCCACGTCCATGGAGGCCCCCTTGAGCGAGACGTCCCGCAAACGCCTGCCGCTGCGCTGGCTGACCCTGGCCGAGCTGGTGGGCGTCGCCGCCCTGGTGATCGCCGGGCTCGGCTTCTGGGACTCCCACCGCGAACGGGTCCAGGC
>JAQGIN010000210.1 GCA_028291125.1 Caulobacter sp. | reverse complement strand
GCAAGGGCGCGGCCGGCCGGTTGATGGAGGAGGTGGCCAAGGTGGCCCGCGCCGAGGGGATGAAGATCACCCCGCTGTGCAGCTACGCGGCGGCCTGGCTGAAGCGCAACGATCCGGAGCTGGCGAGCTAGGCCTTATCCTCGGCGCGGCGGCCAACGATCTTCAGGGTCTGCTGCTGGGCCACGGCGACGTTACGGATCCGCGACAGCAGGCCGGTGGGATCCTTGCTCTCGGCGATCTGGCGATCCAGATCGGCGATGCGCTCGGTGGGACGGGGATTGAGGCGGCGTTCCATCGCCAACCTATGCCCCCGGGCGAGTAAATACGGGGTGAACCCCCGCGAAAGTTATCCACAGCCCCCTTCCCCCGCTGGTGGGGAGGCGAACGCCGCCCGCGCCGACGGGGATAGAGCCGGCTGGATCCCCGGTGAAAAACCGACATTTCCGTTACCATTCAAGGCCTTGAAAATAGTCGAGGCGCTTGCGTCCACGGCGCCGCCGGCGGGCGCAAACTGAGAAGCATGAACGCTCCGTCCGCCCCCGCCCGCCTCTGGTGCGAAACCCTCCAACTGAAGCTGATGGCCGCCCTCGACGCCGCCTGGGCCCTGGCCGAGGCCAGCGACGACCCCGCCGTCGTCGCCAAGGCGCGGGAGAAGGCCAAGCTCTGCGGCCAGATCGCCACCGAGGCCCGCAAGGTCGCCGCCCTCGTCCCCGCGCCCCGCCCCGCCGCCGGGCCGATCTCGCCCGAACTGGCCGCCCTGGCGTCGATGCTGAAGGCCAGCACGGCCGAGGCCAAGGCGATCCTCGCCGACCTCCCCAAGCCCCCGGCCGCCCCCATGGCGGCTCAAGCCGCCGTGACACAGGCGGCGCTGGAGCGGCTGAAGGCGGAGGGCGGGAGACGGGGGCGGCCTTAAGACTCCCCCATCAGCCCATCATCCCCGCGAAAGCGGGGACCCAGGCGTTTTATCGTCGAGCGCCGCGCCTTTCAGAAAAAGCCTGGGTCCCCGCTTTCGCGGGGATGATGGGTGTGGAGGGGGCGAGGCCTGGCCGTCGCCCGTCCGTTCACATCCCCAAAAGAAACCATCATCCCCGGGCACGAGGCCCGGGATGACGGCCGTGGAGGTGGGGCTCTACTGCAGCGTCGCCTTGCCGAACGCCAGCCCGCCCTCGCCGGCGGTGACGGCGATCACCCCGCCATCCTCCAGCTCGCCGGCCAGCAGCTTGCGGGCGATCGGGTCGACCAGCTCCTTCTGGATCACCCGCTTCAGCGGCCGCGCGCCATAGACCGGGTCGTAGCCGCGCTCGGCCAGCCAGTTGAGGGCCGTCTGGTCCAGGGCCAGGCTCATCCGGCGCTCGGCCAGCCGCTTTTCAACCAGGCCCAGCTGGATCTTGACGATGCCGGCCATGTCCTCGCGGGCCAGGCGCTTGAACAGCACGATCTCGTCGATGCGGTTGAGGAATTCGGGGCGGAAGTGGGCCCGCACCTGCTCCATCACCAAGGGCCGCACCGCCTCGACGTCGTCGCCCTCGCCCTGGCTGGCCAGGTACTCGGAGCCGAGGTTGGAGGTCATGATGATCAGGGTGTTGCGGAAGTCGACCGTGCGGCCCTGGCCGTCGGTCAGCCGGCCGTCGTCCAGCACCTGCAGCAGCACGTTGAACACGTCGGGGTGGGCTTTTTCGACCTCGTCGAACAGCACCACCTGATAGGGCCGGCGGCGCACGCTCTCGGTCAGGGCCCCGCCCTCGTCATAGCCGACATAGCCCGGAGGGGCCCCGATCAGCCGGCTGACCGAGTGCTTCTCCATGTACTCGCTCATGTCCATGCGGGTGATGGCGTGCTCGTCCTGGAACATGAACTCGGCCAGGGCCTTGGTCAGCTCGGTCTTGCCGACGCCGGTGGGGCCGAGGAACAGGAACGAGCCGATCGGCCGGGCGGGATCCTGCAGGCCGGCGCGGGCCCGGCGCACGGCGTCGGAGACGGCGACCAGGGCCTCGTCCTGGCCGACCACGCGGCCGCGCAGGGCGTCCTCCATCGAAAGCAGCTTCTCGCGCTCGCCCTCCAGCATCTTCTCGACCGGCACTCCGGTCCAGCGGCTGACCACGGCGGCGATCTGCTCGGCGTCGACCACTTCCGGCGTCAGCGGCCGGCCGGCCGGGGTGGCGGCGCCTTCGGCGGGCTCGGCCTCGGCCAGGCGGCGCTCCAGGGCCGGGATCTCGCCGTACTGGATCTGGCCGGCGCGGGCGAAGTCGCCGGCCCGCTGGGCGTTGGCCAGGTCGGCGCGCAGGCGGTCCAGCGCCTCGCGGATCTGGGCGGCGCCGCCGACCTTGTCCTTCTCGGCCTTCCAGCGGGCGGTCATGTCGTCGGACTGGCCCTGCAACTCGTCGATCTCGTCTTCCAGCTTCTCCAGCCGGGCGCGCGAGGCCGGGTCGGTCTCCTTGGACAGCGCCTCGCGCTCGATCTTCAGCTGCACCAGGCGGCGGTCGATCTCGTCCAGCTCCTCGGGCTTGGAGTCGATGGCCATGCGCACGCGGCTGGAGGCCTCGTCGATCAGGTCGATGGCCTTGTCGGGCAGGAAGCGGTCGGCGATGTAGCGGTTGGAGAGGGTGGCGGCGGCGACGATGGCGGAGTCGCTGATCCGCACCCCGTGGTGGACCTCGTACTTCTCCTTCAGGCCGCGCAGGATCGAGATGGTGTCCTCGACCGTCGGCTCGCTGACGAACACCGGCTGGAAGCGGCGGGCCAGGGCGGCGTCCTTCTCGACGTGCTTGCGGTACTCGTCCAGCGTCGTGGCTCCGACGCAGTGCAGTTCGCCCCGCGCCAGGGCGGGTTTCAAGAGGTTGGAGGCGTCCATCGCCCCCTCGCTCTTGCCGGCGCCCACGAGGGTGTGCATCTCGTCGATGAACAGGATGATCGAGCCCTCGGCGGCGGTGACCTCGTTGAGCACGGCTTTGAGCCGCTCCTCGAACTCGCCGCGATATTTGGCGCCGGCGATCAGACTGCCCATGTCGAGCGACATCAGCACCTTGTCCTTCAGGCTTTCCGGCACGTCGCCATTGACGATGCGCTGGGCCAGGCCTTCGACGATGGCGGTCTTGCCGACCCCGGGCTCGCCGATCAGCACCGGGTTGTTCTTGGTGCGGCGGCTGAGCACCTGGATGGTGCGGCGGATCTCCTCGTCGCGGCCGATCACCGGGTCGATCTTGCCGTCGCGGGCGGCGGCGGTCAGGTCGCGGGCGTAGCGTTTGAGCGCGTCATAGCCTTCCTCGGCGTTGGCGCTGTCGGCGGTGCGGCCCTTGCGCAGGGCGGCGGCGGCGTCTTCCAGGGCCTTGGTCCCAGCCCCGGCGTCTTTCAGGATCTTGGCGGCGTCGCCGCCGTCCTTGGCCAGGGCGATCAGCAGCCGCTCGGTGGTGATGAAGGCGTCGCCGGCCTTGCTGGCGTCGCCCTCGGCGGTGGCGAACACCCGGGCCAGGTCGGGCTTCATGTAGAGCTGGCCGCCGGCTCCGTCGACGCGGGCGGTCTTGGCCAGCAGGGTCTCGACGGCGGCGTCGGCCGCCTCGGGCCGGCCGCCGGCGTTGGTGATCAGGGCGCGGCCCAGGCCGTCCTTCTCCTCGAGCAGCACCTTCAGCAGGTGCTCGGGGCCAAGCTGCTGGTGGCCGCGGGCCAGGGCCAGGCTCTGGGCGGACTGCACGGCCTGTTTGGCGCGGTCGGAATAGAGGTCGATGTTCATGATGTCCCCTCACTAGGCGGAAATCGACCGGTCGCCTTGATCAAGC
>JAQGIN010000200.1 GCA_028291125.1 Caulobacter sp. | reverse complement strand
CGATGCAAACCCCGCCCGAACCTATTCGTTGGCGAGACCTCGATCTCGATCCCATCCACTGGCTCCAGGAAATCCTCCGCGTCCTCGGCCTGGCCCTGTCGCGGCTGTGGGGGCGCGACGTCATGCTCTATGTCGGCGGGGTGTCGTTCTTCGCCATGCTGGCGCTGTTTCCCGGCCTGGCCATCCTGATCGGCCTCTACAGCCTGCTGTTGACCCCCGAACAGGCCGCCGCCCAGGCCGACACCCTGGCCTATCTGATCCCGACCGGGGCTCGAACCCTGTTCCAGAACGAACTGGCCCGCCTGGCCCACGCCCCGGAGCCGGCGATCTCGGCCCAGAGCGGCGTGGCCGTGGTCATCGGCGCCTATGCCGCCCACCGCGGTTTCAAGGCCCTGCTGGCCGGCCTGTCCTTCATCCATGACGAGGAGGACCAGCGCGGCTTCCTCGGCTTCAACCTGATGGCGCTGCTGGTGCTGCTGGCGGCGTTCGGCCTGCTGTTCGTGATGTCGGGGGCCTTCCTGACCCTGCGGCTCATGGCCAGCACTCTGAACCTGCGGCCGCTGCACGGGGTGTCGTGGATCCAGAGCGAATGGACCTGGGCGAGTCTGGGCCTGATGCTGGGCATGACCCTGATCTATCGCTACGCCATGTCGCGCCAGCCGACCGGCTGGCGGGCCTCCAGCGCCGGCGGCGCGGCCGCCGCCGTGCTGTGCCTGTTCATGTCCTGGGCCAGCGCCTTCTATGTCGAGCAAGTGGCGCATCTGGGCGCGACCTACGGCTCGATCTCGGCGGTGATCATCTTCCTGATCTGGCTGTCATGGAGCGTCAACGCCGTGTTCTTCGGCGGCGCCCTGGCCACCGAGGTCGAGATCGCTCTCGACGAGCGGCCTCAGGCCCTGCTGGACGGGCCGAAGGGCATTGGCCTCAAGGCGCTTTCGCCACCAGAAAACTGATCGCGCCATCCGGCTCGTCGCGGATCTCCAGCACGACGGCCCCGGCCCCGGCGGCGAAGTGCGGCACGTCGATGCGGGCCAGAGGGTCGTCGGCCAGCAGGCGCACGCGGCCGCCGGCCGGCGCCGCCTCCAGCGCCCGGCGCAGGCGCAGGGTCGGCACCGGGCAGCGGTGACCGCGGGCGTCGAGCAGGATTTCGTCGGTCATGGCCGCGCCTCGGCGAACACCCTCTCGGCCGTGGCGGCGTCAAGGATGCGATGCTCGCCCGGGGTCAGGTCGTCCGGCAGCGCCAGGCCGCCGATCCGCTCGCGGTGCAGGGCGGTCACGTGGTTGCCGACGGCGGCGAACATCCGCCGCACCTGATGATAGCGCCCCTCGGTGATCGTCAGCCGCGCCTGCTTCTCGCCAAGCACCTCCAGCCCCGCCGGCAGCAGCGGCTTGTCCTCGCCCTCCAGCATTAGCGTCCCGGCGGCGAACAGCGCCGCCTCCTGGCCGGTCAGCGGCCGATCCAGGGTGGCCAGATAGGCCTTGGCCACGTGGCGCTTGGGCGAGATCACCCGGTGCAGGAAGTCGCCGTCGTCTGTGATCAGCAGCAGGCCCGAGGTGTCCTTGTCCAGCCGGCCGACGCTGGACAGGGCTGGGTCGCGGATCCGCCAGCGCTTGGGCAGCAGGTCATCGATCCTGGGGCCGTCCTCCTTGTGCGAGCAGACCACGCCCAGCGGCTTGTGCAGCATCAGCACCAGCGGGGCCGGCGGGTCGACAGGGATCCCGCGGATGGTCATCCGGCCCGACAGGTCGGCGGTGACGGCGACCTTGCGGCCGGCGTCCTTCAGCGGCGCGCCATCCAGGACCACCTGGCCGGCGGCGATCAGCGCCTGCACGTCGCGCCGACTGCCATAGCCCAGATTGGCCAGCAGCCGGTCGAGCCGCGCCATCAGCGCCTGGCTCATTTGCGGGCCTCGAAGACCTTGAAGCCGCTGGTCTCGACGACCATCCGCACCTTGGAGAAGGATTCGGCCAGGGCCGCCTCGTAGGGCAGGTGGCGGTTGGCCACCAGCCACAGCACGCCGCCCTTGCGCAAGGCGCCGGCGGCGGCCGCGATGAAGCCCTGGCCCAGGGTCTTGTCCTCGGTCCCGGCGTCGTGGAACGGCGGATTGCTGACCACGAAGTCGAGCTTGTCGAGGCCCTCGGCGGCTTGGCGCACGTCGGTCCAGGCGAAGCGGACGCGGGGGTCGTCGAGATTGCGGCGAGCGGCCTCGACGGCGCGACGATCCAGGTCGATCACGGTCAGGGCGGCGACCTTGGTCGAGGCCAGCACCGGCCGGGCCAGCCAGCCGACGCCGCCGCCGAAATCGGCCCCGATTCCCGACAGTTCCGGCAAGGTCTTGATCAACAGGGCGGTGCCCGGATCGAGCCGGTCCCAGCTGAACACGCCCGGCTGCGACCACAGCTGCTCGGCGGTCACCCGTTGCGGCGCGCCGGCGGCCAGGGCCTCATCGACGCCCTGCAGGGTTTCCGGCCGCAGGGCCACGGCGATGCGATGGTGGCGCTTGGCGCTTTCGCCGACCACGCAGCCGAACGCCGTCAGCTCCTTGTTGAGGCGTTGGCCGCCGCGGTCCTTCAGCGCCAAGGCGGTGAGCCGGCCGCCGGGCTTCAGGGCCGTCAGCGCCTGGGCCAGGACATAGCGGCGCTCGACGACGCCGGGTGGGGCCAGGACGACGATCTCGTCGAGGCTGGCCGCGGGCAGGGCGGCCAGGTCTTGGCTGCCGGGGCTGAGCGGCGATACCTGGACGGCGTCGCCCGGGAGATCGACCACGGCGAAGGACGGCGAGCCATAGATGGCGGAAACGGGAAGATCGGACATGCGAGGCGGGTTCTGCGGGGCGGGGAACGTCGGGGCGACGCCCAGTAGCAGCAATTGTCCGCCGGGTCTTCCGTCCCGTGGCCGCTAGGGTCTGGGCGCCTCGAAGACATAGGCCCAGGGGAACCGCTGCTCGGGCGGATCGGCTCTGGACGCGGCCAGGGCTCGCTGCGACTGGGCGAGACGAAACTCGGCCAGGCTGACGACGACGGCCGGCGGGGGCGGCGAGGGGGCGGGACGGGAAGCGCGGGCGAGGATCATGGCGACGCCTTTATGAGAAGACGCCGCGACCGACCGCGGCGTCGCCGCCATCAAGATCCCTCGCGCCTGAACGCCGACGGACGACCGCCGTTGTCTGGCGTTCATCTTCGGAAGGGCGCCTAGCGCGGCGGAGCCATCAGGGCGTGCAGCGCCGGCGCGCCGGCGCCTCCCTGGCTGATCGGGTTGCACCACTCGAACCGCTCGCCGGGGTTCGGCCGGCCGGCCAGGCCCTCGTCGACCAGGCTCTGGCCCAGGTCGAGGCCGTCCAGCCGCACCAGCGAGAAGGCGCGGTGATATTCGTCGACGCCGCCGGTCGGTTCGACGACGACGCTGTGGGCCAGGCGCACCTTGTCCACCATCCATTGGGTGGTCTGGCGCGCGGCCAGCGCTTCGGCCCAGCAGCGGGCCTGGGGGATGGGTTCGGGGGTGAAGGCGTTGGACAGCCGGATGTGCTTGCCGTCGATCACCAGGGTGTCGGCGCTGAGCACCTGGACCCGGTCGGCGATGGAGGGCGCGATGGCCGGCGCCGCCAGGGGCGCCTCGGCCGGCTTGCAAGCCGTCAGGCTCGCGGCCAGGGCCAGGACGGCGAAGGTCGCTCGGGCGCTGGGGGACACACCGGAATCCTGTGTTGCGACGCCAACCGAAGGTTGGAACCGAACTTGGCCGATGCAAGTCCACGCCTCGAAAATATAACCAAGGTTGTCGACCGCGTGGGCGCGCGACGTCAGATCTTGGCGGCGTCGGCCGGGCTTTTGGGCGCGATCTCGTCCGGCGACGCCCAGCGGATGCCGGGCTCGCCGGCGCGCTGACCGGGGAACTTGGCCAGCAGGCCCCAGGCCAGATGGGCGGCGTGCAGGGCGACATTGACCACGCCCTCGATCGGGCCGTGGATGAATTCGAGCCCGGCCTCGGACTCCGTCCGCCAGACCAGGCGGGTCTTGTGGGTGCGGCCGGTGCGCGGATTGATCAGCAGCAGCTCTTCCGGCCAGGGGGCGTCGCCCGAGACCTCGATGCGGGCCCCGCGGCCGGAGATGTCGACCAGGGTGCACTGCCAGGTGAACGGCCCGCTGACCACGCAGGCCGGACCGCCGTCGCGCCGTCGGTCGGCGTCGCGGCGATCGAAGATCGCGCGGCGGGCTCGCGAAGAGGAGACTTTCAGCGTCATGAAAACCCTTAGACCAGAGCTTGGTTAAGCCTCCGTTCCGAACGGCGAACGAAGTTATGCGGCGGCTCGAAGGCGACCGCTCCGGTTGACAAAATGGCCTAAATCGCCCCACGGTGGCGCGGGGGCGCCGATGGATCCGAAACCCACAGACACGACCTACGGGCGCGCCGCCTATCCGGCGCCGGCCATGCGCCGCTTCCGGGTCTACGCCTTCGATCCCCTGGCCTCGACCTCGCTGGAAACCGCGGTTTTCAACGACGCCGTCATCAGCATCCCGTGGGAGGAGCCCTGGGAGGCGCCTCTGGAGGTCGGGCCGCGCGGCGAATATCTCGAGGTTGTCGATTTCGACCCGGCCAGCGCGCTGTTCTACGCGCCGCTCGATCCCAACCACCCGCTGCTGCTGGCCCAGGACGGCCTGCCGCCGTCGGAGGGACGGCCGCAGTTCCATCAGCAGATGGTCTACGCGGTGGCCATGCGGACCATCCACAATTTCGAGCGGGCTCTCGGCCGCAAGGTGCTGTGGTCGCCCCAGCCGCCGCCCGACGGCGACTACAAGGCCCTGGTCGACGACGGCTTCGTCCAGCGGCTGCGGCTCTATCCCCACGCCCTGCGCGAGGACAACGCCTATTACAGCCCCGACAAGAAGGCCCTGCTGTTCGGCTATTTCCGCGCCGCGCCGGGCGAGGGGGCCCGCAGCCTGCCGGGCGGCTGGGTGTTCACCTGCCTGTCGCACGACATCATCGCCCACGAGACCACCCACGCCATCCTCGACGGCGCCCATACCCGCTTCATCGAGCCGTCCAGCCACGACACCCTGGCCTTCCACGAGGCCTTCGCCGACATCATCGCCCTGCTGCAGCACTTCACCATGGACGAGGTGGTGCGCCACCAGCTGGCCCAGCACCGCGGCGGCCTGCGCTTCCGCACCCTGCTGACCGGCCTGGCGCGGCAGTTCGGCGACGCCCGCGGCATGGCCGGGTCGCTGCGCGAGGCCATTGACGTCACCGCCGACGCCGAGCCGAAGTCGGGGGCCTACGCCAAGGCGGTCGAGCCGCACGAGCGCGGCTCGCACCTGGTGGCGGCGGTGTTCGACGCCTTCGTCACCATCTTCGAGCGCCGTTCCGAGGACCTGTTGCGCCTGGCCGCCGGATCGACCACCCCGCAGGCCGAGCTGCATCCCGATCTGGTGGCGCGCCTGGCCAAGGAGGCCTCCAAGGCCGCCGACCACATGCTGCGGATCTGCGTCCGGGCGCTGGACTACGTACCGCCGATCGACCTGCGGTTCGGCGAGTTCCTGCGGGCGATGATCACCGCCGACGCCGACCTGATCCCCGACGACCGGCTGCGCTACCGCATCGCCATCGCCGAGGCCTTCCGCCGGCGCGGCATCTTTCCCCAGGGCATCACCTCGATGGCCCCCGACAGCCTGATGTGGGAGGCGCCCGAGCATGCCGATCCCGAACTGTCGGTGTGCCGCTTCGTGCCGCGTCCGCCCGACCTCGACGTCGGGGCGCGCTTCAAGCGCCTGGACATCTGGCGCCAGGCCCGCCGCAACCAGGCGATCATGCATCGGTGGCTGGTCGATCCCAGCGCCGACGACGACAAGTGGGAACGGCTCTTGGGCGTCAAGCTGACCCCCGACGCCCCCAAGACCATCGCCCGCGGGCCGAACGGCCGACCCAAGGTCGAGGTGCATTCGGTGCGCGTCGCCCGGCGGGCGGGGCCGGACGGCCAGGACCTCCGCCAGCTGGTGATCGAGGTCAATCAGAAGCGCCGCGGCTTCTTCGACCCCGAGGACCAGGCGGCGGCCGATCGCGGCGACCCGCGGATCGCCGCCGACGCCATGGATTTCGAGTTCCGCGGCGGCTCGACGGTGCTGGTCGACCTGCGCGACTGGACGATCCGCTACGCGATCCGCAAGCGCATCGACGACGACCGTCGGCTGCGGGCCCAGCGCGACTACCTCAGCGGCGCCGCCGAGGCCGATCTGAAGGCGGTCTATTTCGCCGGCCTCGGCGGCAAGGGCCCGCCGGCCGAACCGTTCGCCCTGCTGCACAGGGGCTAGGGAGCGATGGCCAGACCCCCCGCCGGCGCCGATACGCTGAAGGTCAGGATGTACAAGGGCCTGCTCGGCGACTGCTTCCTGCTGAGCCTGGCTTCGGGCGCGGTCCGCAGCCACATCCTCATCGACTGCGGCATCCTGCAGGGCATCGCCGGCGGCGCCCAGCGCATGAAGAAGGTCGCCGCCGACATCGTCGCCCAGACCGGCGGCCGGCTCGACCTGCTGGTCGTCACCCACCAGCACTGGGACCACATTTCCGGCTTCGCCCACGCCGCCGACGTCTTCCTCGAGGGCGGGATCAAGATCGACCGTCTGTGGATGGGCTGGACCGAGAACGGCGCCGACCCGCAGGCCCAGGCGCTCAACGCCCGCTTCGACAAGGCCAAGCGGGCCGTGACCGCCGCCGCCCGCCTGGCCGCCCAGTTGAAGGCCCAGGGCGCGGCCGTGGCCGACAGCGTCACCGCGGGGCTGGAGGCCTTCATCGGCCCGATCGAGGACGACGAGCGTCTGGCCGCGGCCGGCGGCGGGCGGATGACCGGGGCCCGGGTGATGCAGACGCTCAAGGCCGTGGCCGGCGCGGTCGACTTCCTCGAGCCGGGCCAGGTGACGCGCACGCCAGGCCCGATCGGCCTGAAGACCTATGTGCTGGCCCCGCCGCGCGGCGAGAATCGGTTGTTCAAGGCCCTGCCGTCGAAGGGCGACAATCAGGAGACCTATCTGGCCGGCGACGGCCTGGCCCTGGCCGACCACATCCTCGGCGTCACCGACGCCCTCGAGGGCCTGACCGACCCGGACATCCCGTTCTCCAAGCGCTATCGCTACGCCCAGGCCGAGGTCGAGACCCTGGCGGCCGACGCCGACGGCGCGGCGCGCTGGCTGAACGCCGAATATCTCCAGGGACCGGCCTGGCGACGGATCGACGCCGACTGGCTGGGCGGGGCGGGGGCCCTGGCCATGACCCTGGACTCCAACACCAACAACACCAGCCTGGTGCTGGCCTTCGAGACCCAGGGCGGCAAGGTGCTGCTGTTCGCCGCCGACGCCCAGGTCGGCAACTGGCTGTCCTGGCATGACCAGACCTACAAGACCGACGGCGACGAGATCACGGTCGACGCCCTGCTGGCTCGCGCGGTGCTCTACAAGGTCGGCCACCACGCCAGCCACAACGCCACCCTCGACGCCCAGGGGCTGGAGCTGATGACCGATCCGGCCCTGGCGGCGATGATCCCGGTGGTCGAGACCGACGCTCATGCCCAGGGCGGGGGCTGGAACATGCCGTTCCCGCCCTTGCTCAAGCGGCTGATGGAGAAGACCGGCTGCCGCGTGCTGCGCGGCGACAGCCCGGCCGGCCAGGGTCCCGACAACGCCCCGATGACCACCGACGCGGCCTTCCTGGGCCGGGTGCGCGACGCGCCGAACGGCCTGTTCGTCGAGTACGACCTGCCCAGCGACGCGGTGGGAACGTTCGGTCCGAAAGGCGGCCATGGCTAGCTGTCCGTTCGCCACCCAAAGGCCGATCTCGGGCCCTTCGGGGGCCTATGTCGGCGGGCCGTTCAAGATCGTCCACCACACCACCGAGGGCGGCAGCGCCCAGGCGGCGATGGACGCCTACGCCGCCAAGAAGGCCGACCCGCACTTCACCGTCGACGGGGCCAAGATCTACCAGCACATCGACACCGGCCTGGGGGCGCGGGCCCTGCGCAACGCCGAGCGCGGCGTGCAGACCAACCATGATTCCGCCGTGCAGATCGAGGTCGTCGGCTTCGCCGGCAAGGTCAAGAACCGCGCCACCCTGATCAAGGTGGCCCGGCTGTGCCGCTGGATCGAGCAGGCCCACGGCGTGCCGCGGGTCTGGCCCAGCGGTCCGCCCAAGCCGGCGAAGAACGGCGGCGATTCGGGCGGCCACAACCGCGGCATGGCCACCTGGGACGCCACCGGCGGCCATTACGGCCACTGCCATGTGCCGGAAAACACCCACTGGGACCCGGCCTATAGCGCCATGGAGTCCGCCTTCGTGCTGGCCGCCGAGTTCGACGCCGCCGGCGTGCTGACCAATCGCGACCACCCCGCGGTCAAGGCCTATCTCGACTATACGCCGCCGCCGGGGCTCAAGGCGGTGAAGCCGCAGGTGATCACCGACCATTTCGACGTCGGCGAAAGTTAGGGGACGAAAGCTGAGCGCGGTTGGGGCTGGAGCCCCGAGCCGGGCGCTGATATAGCCGGCCGCTCCGGACAGATGGCCGAGTGGTTTAAGGCAGCGGTCTTGAAAACCGCCGTGGGTGAAAGTCCACCGTGGGTTCGAATCCCACTCTGTCCGCCACCCCC
>JAQGIN010000193.1 GCA_028291125.1 Caulobacter sp. | reverse complement strand
GGGAAACGCTTCAACAGCCCCAACGACCTGGCGGTGGCGCGCGACGGCGCGATCTATTTCACCGACCCGCCCTACGGCCTGAAGGGCAGCTGGAAGTCCTCCGACCGCGAGATGGACTATACCGGCGTCTTCCGGCTCTCGACCGACAATGTCGTCACCTTGATCGACAAGACCGTCTCGCCCAACGGCGTCGGGGTGTCGCCGGACGGCCGCACCCTCTACACCACCGATCGCGGCAGCGGCTGGGTGGCCTGGACGCTGGACGCCCAGGGCCGGCCCACCGACCGCCGCCAATTCGTCGACCGCGAGGCCACCAAGATCATGGGCGGCGACAGCCTCAAGGTCGACAGCCAGGGCAATGTCTGGGCCTCGAGCCGGGACGGGATCTCGATCTTCAATCCCCAGGGCCAGCGCCTGGGCGTCGTCCGGGCCGACGACGTGATCTCCAATTGCGAGATCGGCGCCGACGGCCACCTCTACATGTCGTCCAACCACCGGTTGGTGCGGGTGAAGGTCAAGGCCAAGAAGCTGAAGGTCTGAGACCTCAGCGCTTGGCGGACGGCTTGTCGGCGACGGGGGCGTGCACGGCCAGGCTCGAGAACCGCTCCGGCTCGTTGTAGCCCATCCGCAGGTGGGTCAGCAGCGCGCCCTGCGGGTCGCCATTACCCACGCCCTGGACCAGCTCCAGCAGTTCGCGGTGGTGGTTCATGCGCCAGCGCTTGATCTCGAAGCTGACATGCTCCAGCGCCTTGTGGGCGAACAGCGGCGCGACCAGGGCCTCGAGCGTCGAGACCAGATAGGGATTGCCGCTGGCCTGCCAGATGGCGCGGTGGAACTCCAGGTCCAGGGCGGCGGCGTCGAACAGCGTGCCGTCCCAGGCCTCCATCCGCTCGACCAGCCCGGTCAGATGGGCGGCGGTCTCGGGCGTCATTCGCGCCCGCGCCAGCTTCATCGCCTCGGCTTCCAGCGGAATGCGCACGCTGTTGATCATCTGAACGTCTTCGTCGCTCAGCAGGGTGACGAACATGCCGCGGCGCTCGTGGTTCATCACCAGGCCGTTCTGCTCCAGCTGCGACAGCGCCTCGCGCACCGGAATGCGGCTGATCTGGAACTCCCGTGCGATCTGGCTTTCGTTGAGCCGATCGCCAGGCTTGTAGCGGCCGCTGAAGATAGCGTCCCGCAACTGCTGCACCACGTGCGCCTTCAGGGTCTTCGGTACGAGCTCAAGACTGGACGAGCTGGGCGTCATCAAAGGTGTTCCGGTTGACTCTCTCTATTCGCTTCTAGCCGCACATCCAAAAAAGTCGAGGGACATCAAAGCCCTGAAACCAAGGTCTCGCGTAAACAGGCCCCGGCCGGGCGTTCTGGCCCCTGGCGGCGATAATATGCCACGTCGCGATGACTCGCCATGGCCGGCTGGCGCCGCGGCGTCACCGCGGATCGACCGAGAACCGGAACGCCGTCGTCGAGCGCCAAACCTCGCCCGGGCGCAGCACGGTGGACGGGAAGTTGGGCTTGTTGGGGCTGTCGGGGAAGTGTTCGGTCTCGAACGCCACGCCGGCGCTCTGACGCAGGGTCCCGGTCGCGCCGATCACCCCGCCGTTGAGATGGTTGCCCGTATAGACCTGGACGCCCGGCTCGCTGGTGCGCACCTCCATCCGGCGGCCGCTTTTCGGGTCATGCAGCCGCACCGCCACCGGCAGCGGGTCGCCGGCCGGCTTGTCGAGCACGAAATTGTGGTCATAGCCCTTGGCCAGGAGCATCTGCGGATGGGTCGAGACCACGCGATCGCCGATGCGCGCCGGCTGGCGCAGGTCGAAAGGCGTGCCGTCGACCGAGACGATCTCGCCGGTGGGGATCTGGTTGTCGTCGGTCGGCGTCCAGCGCGAGGCCAGGATCTGCAGGTCGTGGTCGTAGACCACCCCCTCGCCCGCCAGGTTGAAATAGGTGTGGTTGGTCAGGTTCAGGATGGTCGGCTTGTCGGTGGCCGCCTGGTAGTCGATGCGCAGCTCGTCGCGGTCGGTCAGGGTGTAGGTGATCTGGGTCTTCAGCGTCCCCGGATAGCCGTTCTCGCCGTCGGCGCTGACATAGGACAGCGTCACCCCGGCGGCGCCCGCCTTGGCGAAGGTCTCGCCGCGCCAGACCCTCGCGCCAAAGCCCTTGGGCCCGCCGTGCATGGCCACGCCCTTGGGGTTGGACGGCAGGTCGTAGCGGACCCCGTCCAGGGTGAAACCGCCGCCGGCGATGCGGTTGGCGAAGCGGCCGACGACGCTGTTGAACGCACCATTGGCCTCGTAGGCCGCCAGGGTCGGCAGGCTGAGCACGACATTGGCGGCCTTGCCCTTGCGGTCGGGAACCTGGATCTGGTCGATGATCCCGCCGTAGGACAGCACCCGCGCCGTCACGCCGTGGTCGTTGGTCAGGGTGAAGACCTCGACGGCCTCGCCCGACTTGCTGACGCCATAGGGCGCCCGCGCCGCCTTCGGCGCGGCCAGGGCGCTGGTCGCGACCAAGGCCAGCAGCAGCGAACCGGCGACGACCGAGGGAACCGCCAACTTGAAGGGCATGGGATCGCGTCCTGTGGAGGGGTGAGAGGTCATGGGCGCGCGTCCGCGGCCGGCAGGGCGAAGGTGAACAGCATGTTGCCCGAGGGCACGGCGACGAACTGCTGGCCGTCGACCGCGTAGCTCATCGGCGAGGCGGTGATCGGCGATCCGGTCTGGAACCGCCACAGCGCCTTGCCGGTCTTCATGTCCAGCGCGATCAGATTGCCTTCCGCCGAGGCCGCGAACAGCACTCCGCCCCGCGTGCCCAGCAGCCCGGCCGAGAACGACCGGCGGGTCAGGGGGAAGGTCCACAGCACCTCGCCGGTGGAGGAATCCAGCGCCTTGATTCCCTGCTGCGGCGGGATCGAGGCCGCGGGCCGCGCCCCCGGCCGGCCGGCCGTATAGAGCTTGCCCTTCTCATAGACCGCCGGGCCGCTGGCCGCGAAGCCCTCGGAATCCTCGAACATGATGAAGAAGGTTCCGGTCTTGTCGTCATAGGACGGGGCCTGGAAGTTGGTGCCGCCGACCGCCGGGAACACCCGCTGGCCCTGCGCCGTCGCCACGGTGGCCGGGTCGACGATCGGCCGCCCCTCGGGGCTGAAGCCCTTGTTCCAGGTCTGATGCACGAACGGCTTGGCCCACAGGAAGGCGCCGTTGGTGCGGTCGAGCATGTAGAAGAAGCCGTTGCGGTCGCCGTGCAGCAGCACCTTGCGCGGCTTGCCGTCGACGACCTTGTCGGCCAGCACCACGTCCTGCACCGCGTCCCAGTCGTGGCTGTCATTGGGCGTGAACTGGTAGTGCCACTTCAGCTGGCCGCTCTTGGCGTCCAGGGCGATGACCGAGTCGGTGTAGAGGTTGTCGCCCTTGCGGACGTCGGGATTGTTGTTCGGTCCCGGATTGCCGACCGTCCAATAGATCAGGTCCAGATCGGGGTCGTAGCTGCCGGTCAGCCAGGTGGCGCCGCTGCCATGTTTCCAGGAGTCGCCCGACCAGGTCAGGGCGGCCGGCTCGCCGGCCTGCGGCACGGTGTTGAACCGCCACAGGCGCTCGCCGGTGGCCGGGTCGTAGGCGTCGAGGAAGCCGCGCACCCCCATCTCGCCGCCCGACATGCCGACGATGATCTTGTCCTTCAGGGCCAGCGGCGCGCCGGTCAGGGTGTAGCCCTCCATGGTGTCGGCGATGCGCTTCTCCCACAGCTGGCGGCCGGTGCGGGCGTCCAGCGCGATCAGCAGATTGTCCAGCGTGCCGACGAACACCCGGCCGCCCAGCACGGCGACGCCGCGGTTGTAGGGGTTGATCTGGTAGGGGTTGGTGACGTCCTGCTTGCGATGGAACTTCCAGATCTGCATGCCGGTCTTGGCGTTGAAGACGTAGACGTCGCCGGGCGGACCGCTGGCGTACATCACCCCGTCGACGACAATCGGCGTGGTCTGGACGATCGACGCGCCCAGCAGCGGCGCCGACCAGCGGGCCTGCAGGCGCGAGACGTTGCGGGCGTCGATCTGCTTCAGTTCGGAAAAATGGCGCCCTTGATAGTCGCCCCAATAGGTCAGCCAATTCTGCGGCTCGGCCTTGGCGGCGACCAGGCGCTCATAGCTCAGCCCGCCCCGGATCGGCTGCTTGGCGATGGCGGCGAAATCGCGGGCCTTCTGGCGGCTGAGATAGGCGACCATGTCGTCGACCTCGCCGGCGGTCAGGCGCTGGCCGACGTCGCTGGGCATGACGCCGCCCGGCGTGGCCTGGGTGGTCTTAATCTGCGCGCGGTCGAGCAGCAGGTACTGGCCGTCGCGCTGCTGCAGGTGCAGGCCGAAGCTATCCTCGTTGCGCACCAGGCCGGTCACCACTCGGCCGTCGTTCAGGGTCACCGTCAGATAACGCGGCGCGGGGCCCTGCCGGCGCGGCAGGTTGCGGTGCAGGACGCCGTCGCGCACCGCCTCCAGGGGCTTGGCGCCGATCTCGGACAGGTCGACGGCCAGGTCCAGGCCGCGACCGTTGACCTCGTGGCAGCTGGAGCACTGGGCCTTGCCGAAGAACAGGGCCTCGCCCAGCGCCGGATCGCCGGTCGCCGCGGTGGCGGTCGAGACCCGGGCCGACAGGTTCTTGATATAGGTCACCAGCTGCCAGATCTGGTCGGACGGCAGGCCGGCGAAGGGCGGCATCTCGGTGCCGGGCACGCCGTTCTGGATGGTCTGGAAGATCTCGTAGTCGTCGCCGCCATGGGCGAAATTGCCGGTGTTCAGGGCCGGGCCTCGTCCGCCGGTCGCGCCGAGGCCGTGACAGGCCGAGCAGGCGCCGTCGAAGGTGGCGTTGCCGGCGGCGATGGCGGCGGGATTGCCGGTGAACGGATTGTTGGGCGTGTCGGACTTGTTCTGGGCCAGGACCAGGCCGGCGGCGCTGAGCGACAGCACGACCGAGGCCGACAGCAGACGTTTGAGGAAGGGCGACATACGCTATGGATCCGGCGGCTTTTGACGACAGGCAGGCTCTACGGGGAGACTAGGTCAAGCCTCAGCCCCCGACGAAAAATGCGGCCGCCGCGCTTTAGCGGCGGCCGCGAGGCTTCGGGGGAAAACTCTAAGGCGATGTCGGGACGCTCAGACGCGGGTCGCCGCGCGTCCGATCGGGGCGGCCGACCTGGACGACGGCGACGCGGCGGTGACCGCGAAGAATCCTGGCTCGAAAGGCATCCTGGCGTCCTCCAATCTCGCCGCCGTGATCGGGCGGTCTCGTTTTTCGTCGCAGGCGTTTGGATCCGACGCGCATGCGCCGCGCCTCCACAGACCTTGTCTAGACTTGACGCTATTTCGGCCAGGATCAGGCCGGGGCCTCCAATGCCTTCAAATAGCATCGTCCGGTAATCGACCGCCCAATATCAAAACTGGGCGAGGACTATATGCATAATGTATACTGACTACAGCATGTCAAGCGCCTTCGCGCCGCCCAGGCGCGGCCGTGGGGAAACGGTGTCGAGGCGGCGGTCGATCTCGTCGATGAAGGACTGCGGATCGCGCTGCAGGATCGCCGCCATGCGCCAGAACTCGATGATCTCCACCCGCCGCTGGCGGCGCTCGATCATGCAGATGTGCGACGCCGATTTTCCCAGCCGCGCCGCCAGGGCGCGCTGCGACAGCCCCGCCTGACGTCGCGCCGCGACCAGCAGTTCGGTGAGGATCTCGTACTCGGCCGAGAAGA
>JAQGIN010000180.1 GCA_028291125.1 Caulobacter sp. | reverse complement strand
CCGACAACATGGTGGTCACCGGCGAGAGCTTCGACTACGGCCCCTGGCGCTTCCTGCCGAGGAATGAGCCAAGCTTCACCGCCGCCTATTTCGACCATTCGGGGCTCTACAGCTTCGGCCGCCAGCCCGAGGCGGTGTTCTGGAACCTGCAGCAGCTGGCCACCTGCCTGGCGCTGGTCGGCGACCAGGCCGGGCTGATCGAGGCGCTGAACGGCTTCGCCGGGGCCTATCGCGACGCCTTGCGCGCGGCGATGCTGACCCGGCTGGGGCTGAAGAGCCGTTCGGACGACGACGACATCTCCCTGGTCAACGCCACCTTCAAGGCCCTGGCGGCCGGCGGCGACGCTCTGCGCTGGGAGCCGTTGTTCTTCGACTGGTTCGGCGGCGAGGCTTCGCGGACCCGCGCCCTGGGCGGACCGCGCGGCGCGCTCTACGAGACCGAGGCCTTCGCGGAGTTTCGTCGTCTGCTGGCCGCCTTCGCCCCCGACCGCCCCGAGCGGCTGGCCGATTCGGTGTTCGCGGCGGCCGAGCCGGAGGAACTGCTGATCGACGAGGTCGAGGCGCTGTGGGCCCCGATCGCCCAGGCCGACGACTGGGCCCCGCTGCAGGCCAAGCTGGCCCGGATCGAGGCCGCGCGGCGGGCCTACGCCCTGCACGACTGACGCCATTGCGGCAATTAGGCCGCAGACGGAGTTTTTCCACCGGGGGTCGGAACAAACGTCAAGCTTCAGGCTTAGATTGCGGACATCGGTGGAGCTGTCCCATGCGCATTTTCCAACCCATCCTGCTTGTCTGCGCCGTGGCCCTGTCGTTCATCGGGGCGCTGGGCTTGCCCGGCTGCGCCCAGGCGATCAGCGAATGCCTGAAGGATCCCTACAACGCCTGACGGCGGCGTGAGGGAACAGCGCGCCGCGCCCGGCCTTTAGGTTGCACAGACCGGAGGCGATCATGAACCTGTCCTGGGAGCTGCTGATCGGCGTCGGCGTGGTGCTGCTGCTGGCGGCGCTGATCTACGCCACGCTCCGCGCCAGCCGGGCCACACCGCGCGAGGAGGCCGCCAGCGAGGCGGCGACCAAGGCGCAGTACGACCACCCCGACGATCCCGACGCCGCCGAACGCCCCGGGAGCGGCCTGCCGCCGACCCCGGGCCCGCCGCGCGAACCCTAGGGGCGGTCACAAACCCTTCGCAGAACCTCGGCCAAAGCGTCGCACGAATGGCCTAGCACCCCGGCAAAGCGCCTGAGCGCCGAGGGGATCTGCAATGCGATATTCCAACCGCGCCACGCTTTTGGCGGCGTGCGCCTTTAGCGCCATGATGATCGCCGGCGCCGGCGCCAGCGCCCAGGCGGCCGACGCCTCGGCCCCGGCCGAGACTCCGGAAGCGGCCACCACCGTCGACGACGTGCTGGTCACCAGCCTGTCGGCCACCCGCTCGGCGGTGCAGCTGAGCGGCTCGGAAATGCAGAAGATCCTGCCGGGCCTGTCGCCGCTGAAGGCCATCCAGACCCTGCCGGGCGTGACCTATGTCACCGCCGACCCCTGGGGCAATAACGAGCAGAACACCTCGCTGTTCGTGCACGGCTTCAACGGCCAGCAGCTGGGCTACACGCTGGACGGCGTGCCGCTGGGCGACCAGAGCTACGGCAATTACAACGGCCTGTCGGTGCAGCGCGCGGTGCTCAGCGAGGTGGTCGGCAAGGTGATCCTGTCGTCCGGGGCCGGGGCCCTGGGCACCGCCTCGACCAGCAATCTGGGCGGGGCGATCGAGACCTTCACCAGCGACCCCCGCGCCGAGCGCGGCGGCGAGTTCGCCCAGCTGGTGGGCAGCTACGACGCCTCGCGCACCTATCTGCGGCTGGACAGCGGGGTGTTCGGCGACGGCAACTCGGCTTACATCGCCTACGCCCACCAGGACGCCAAGGCCTGGGACTTCAACGGCAAGCAGGGCGGCGACCAGGCCAACCTCAAGTTCATCCACGACGGGTCGCGCGGCAAGCTGACCTTCTTCCTCGACTATTCGGACAAGATCGAGCCTAACGAGGACGGCACCACCCGCTTCTTCCCCAGCCGCGCGGGCAAGCCCACCGACGCCTACCAGCCCTATACCCGGCCGTTCACCTATCCGGATTTCGCCGCGGCCCTGGCCTATCTGACCGCCAGCGGCGCGCCGCCCGCCGCCGACGGCGAAAACTACCGCAACTATTACAGCGCGGCCCAGCGCACCGACTACCTGACCTACCTGAAGTACGACTACAAGCTGGCCGACAACGCCACCTGGTCGAACCAGATCTATTATCACAACGACCAGGGCCGCGGCATCGTTGCCGGCCCGATCCAGGTGGCCGGCCTGCCGGCCCTGTTCAACTTCTACTTCCCCGGCCAGGACCTGAAGAAGGTGTTCGGCAATTCGGGCTACGCGGTGCGCACCACCGAGTACCAGATCGAGCGTTTCGGCGGCGTCTCGACCCTGAACGTCGCCCTGGGCGACCACCAGATCGAGGCCGGATTCTGGTACGAGCACAACAAGTCGTCGGCCTATCGCCGCTGGTACCCGCTGGACGTCAATCATCCGGGCACGCCCTATGACGTGCCGTCCGGCTGGCTGATCACCCAGTACGGCAGCGAGATCGACAACGAGGTCTACCAGTTCTACGTCCAGGATCAGTGGCGCATCCGCCCGAACCTGGTGCTGCAGGGCGGCTTCAAGAGCAGCCTGCAATACGCCGAGGGGCGCGTGCCCGTGCAGCCGATCGTCGGCTCGCTGGCCAATTCCACCGGCATGCCGGTCGGCAATATCACCACCAAGGAGTGGTTCCTGCCGCAGCTCGGCGCGGTCTGGGACCTCACCGGCACCGACCAAGTGTTCGTCAACGCCCAGAAGAACCTGCGCCACTTCCAGACCTATGGCGGCGGCGGCCTGTCGCCGTTCAGCCTGGGCAGCCAGCAGGGCTTCGACAACTTCAAGAAGACCGCCGAGCCGGAAACCGCCTGGACCTATGAAGTGGGTCTTCGCACCAAGCGCGACGTCCAGCTGGGCCCGATCACCGGCCTCGACGGTCAGGTCAGCGTCTATCACGTCGACTTCAGCAACCGCCTGCTGGGGGTCAATCCGTCGCCGGCCGCGATCTCGATCGTCGGCGGCGCGGCCATTGTCCAGAACGTCGGCAGCGTGAAGACCGACGGCGTCGACGCCGCCGTCACCCTGCGGCTTGGTGAGCATTTCTCGTTCTATGACGCGGTGTCCTACAACCGCTCGAAGTACGAGGACAACTACACCTCGGGCACGACCACCGTGCCTACCGCCGGCAAGAAGGCGCCCGGCAGCCCCGAATGGATGAACAAGTTCGTGGCCAGCGTCGATTACGGCGCCTTCGACGCCCAGTTGATCGGCGACTATGTCGGCAAGCGCTTCGCCACCTACACCAACGACCTGTCGGTGAAGAGCTTCATGCTCTTGAGCCTGCAGGTCGGCTACGCCTTCGAGACCCCGGCCAGCTGGCCGATCCACGGGGTGCGGGCCAGCGTCAACATCAGCAACCTGACCGACGAGAAGGGCGACCTCAACGTCACCGTCTCGCAGCCGGCCGGCAGCTACAGCACCTTTCCGATCCCGCCGCGTCAGGGCTTCCTGACGGTGTCGACGCGGTTCTAGGCGGACGGCCGGACGCGCTGTCCCAGGCGTGTCCGGCCCCTGGCCATGGGTCGCCGACGCGCTCAAGATCGGGCGCTTCGGAGGACGCCATGAGCGATGACGACGACGCGCCGCCGCCGGACAGCAAGCTCACCCGCAGCAAGCGGCAGTGGGCCAAGGAAGGCCGGTTCCTGACCGGACGCCAGGCCCGTCCCGAGGCCGAGCGCCTGCCGCCCGGCCAGCACCCGGTTCGAGACTGGCCGGTGCTGGACCTGGGCCTGCGGCCGGACGTGCCGCGCGAGGACTGGCGGCTGCGGATCTGGGGCCTGGTCCAGGCGCCCGCCGTGCTGGACTGGGCGGGGCTGGAGGCCCTGCCGGCCGTCGAGACGGTCACCGACATCCACTGCGTCACCACCTGGTCGCGCTACGACAACCACTGGACCGGGGTGGCGACGCGCGACCTGATCGCCGCCGTGCGGCCCAAGGCCGAGGCCGGCTTCGTGGTGCTGCACAGCTTTGATGGCTACACCACCAACCTGACCCTCGAGGACTTCGCCGCCGAGGACGCCCTGCTGGCCAACGGCTGGGAGGGCCGGCCGCTGGAGGCCAGGCACGGCGGGCCGCTGCGCCTGGTCGTGCCGCACCTGTATTTCTGGAAGAGCGCCAAGTGGCTGCGCGGGATCGAATTCGTGCGCGACGACCAGCCCGGCTATTGGGAGGTGCGCGGCTACCATAATCGCGGCGATCCGTGGCGCGAGCAGCGCTATTCCGAGGATGTCTGAGGGACGACGGTTCACTTTGAAGTCACCCACCCACGTCCGTCTTCCCGGCGAAGGCCGGGACCCAGATTCATCCGGGGCGACTCGTGGGTTTCACCTGGGCCCCGGCCTTCGCCGGGGAGACGGGTGAAAAGGACAGCGACCCAGAGTCGGGAAATCGTCTTCTAGGCGCGCGTGAATTTCGCCCCGAAAACACTATCTGTTGCAGATCTCATCAGCCGGAGCCCCGCCATGAGCACCGCCAAACCCGACATCTGGCTCGCCGCCGGGGTGCGCACGCCGTTCAGCAAGGTCGACGGCCCCTTGGCCGGGCTCGACGCCATCGCCCTGTCCGTGCCGGTGGTGCGCCACATGGTCGGCCAGTTGGCCGGGGCCAAGCCGGACTTCGCCATCTGGGGCACGGTGATCCCCAGCCTGACCTGGAGCAACATCGCCCGCGAGGTGCTGCTCGACGCCGGCGTCGACCCGGCCATCCCGGCCTTCTCGACGGTGATGGCCTGCTCGACCAGCATGATCGGCGCCTTCCAGGCGGCCGGCATGATCGACGGCCGCGGCCGGGATCTCGCCCTGGTCGGCGGGGTCGAGGCCATGAGCCACGTGCAGATCGGCCTGGCGCCGTCGCTATCGACCAAGATCCGCCACCTTCAGCAGGCCAAGAGCCCGGGCCAGAGGCTCGACCAGCTGCTGGGCGTGCGGTTCAAGGACCTCAAACTGTTCATCCCCAAGGTGGTCAACCGCACCACCGGCCTGAGCATGGGCGAGCACACCGAGATCACCGCCAAGGACTGGGCCATCGCCCGCGCCGACCAGGACCAGATCGCGCTGGACAGCCACCAGCGGGCGGTGGCCGGCTGGAAGGCCGGGGTGTTCGACGACCTGGTGATCCCGATCGGCGACACCCGGAAGGACACCCTGCCGCGCGCCGACACCTCGCTGGAGAAGCTGGCCAAGCTGGGCCCGGCCTTCGACCGCACCAGTGGCAAGGGCACCCTGACGGCCGGCAACTCGACGCCGCTGACCGACGGCGCGGCCGGCGTCTGGGTCGCCTCCGAGGCCGGCCTGGCTCGCCTGCCCAAGGGAACGCCGCGGGCGCGGCTGGTCGACTTCGAGGTCACCTCGATCGACCTGCATCACGAAGGCCTGCTGATGGCCCCGGCCTACGGCGTGCCGCGCCTGCTGGCCCGCAACGGCCTGACCTATGCCGACATCGATCTTTGGGAGATCCACGAGGCCTTCGCCGCCCAGGTGCTGTTCCACATCAAGGCCTGGGAGGACAAAGCCTTCCTGCGCGACAAGGCCGGGGTCACGGTCGAGCTGGGGGCCTTCCCGCGCGAGCGGATGAACCCCAACGGCGGCAGCCTGGCCCTGGGCCACCCGTTCGGCGCCACCGGCGCGCGGATCCTCAGCCAGGCGGTCAAGGAGCTGGCCGGCCGGCCGCCGGGGACCAAGGCCATCGTCAGCATCTGCGCCGACGGCGGCCAGGGGACGATGGCGCTGCTGGAAGCGGTTTAGGGGCGGCCTTAGACCTTCCCTCCCGCCGTCCTCCGATCACGCCGTCATCCCGGGCCTTGTGCCCGGGATCCCTGGTTCAGCCGCCACGGGAGGCGCCGCGACGACGGCGCGCGCCGTCGTCCCCCGCTGACCTTGCGGCGGAGAGAGGGATCCCGGGCACAAGGCCCGGGATGACGGATGTTAAATGGGCGGTCGTTGTCGTTCCGCTTGCCCTCAAGGCTCGCGATCCGACGCCCCTACGGTCGAAACACGCTCGGCGGGTCGCTGGCGGGGAAGCTCTCGTCCAGCGCCTCGTCGAGCTCCGCGTCCAGGTGCGCCTTCTGCGCGTCGGCGGCCAGCTGGGTGTGGATGTCGGCCCCGGCCTTCAGGGTCAGGGTGACGGGGGTGCGTTCGGCGATGTCGGCCAGTCGCGCCCGCTGCTCGTCGGACAGGTCGCCGGTCAGGGTCAGGATGCGCTCGATCCGGCCGCGGTCGCCGCGGCCGTCATAGTGCAGATCGACCGCGCAGGCCTTCAGGTCCCAGGCCTTGCGATGGGCGTACATCTTCAGGGTGATGCTGG